>WQTN01000044.1 GCA_009786295.1 Methanomassiliicoccaceae archaeon | reverse complement strand
TGCTCAATGAAAGATCAGGTCTGACAATGGAGCTCATCGAGGACAGTGATTCTTTCCGATCTGTCAAAGCGATCAGGTTCAAGAATGTCCGCTCGGTCATAGCGGTCAAAGGAAAGACGGACGATCCCGACCTGCGCGAGAAGTGCGGATATTATGGGGAACAGATAGTGCTTGAGGCCGCAGCCCTGGGACTCGGGACGTGCTGGGTGGCAGTGTCTTTTAACAAGAAGAGCATCTCGCTGAACATAAAGGATGACGAGACGATCGTATGCGGGATACCAGTCGGCTATGGCGCTGAGGACATGATAGAGCCCACCGCTGTGCCGGACGTACCGCCCCATCGCAAGACGAAGAGCGTATCGGAGTTCCTCGGAGGCAACACCGATGTTCCCGACTGGGTGACATCAGCCATGAAGGCAGTGCAGTTCGCACCCACCGCCATCAATAGCCAGAAGACAAGGTTCACATATGACGGCGGAACGCTCTCGGCGGAGATCAAACCCGGCGACCTGAACATGGTCGATTTCGGAATAACAAAACTTCACTTCGAACTGGCCGCCGGAGGAAAGTTCTCCCTGGGCACACCGGGCAAATTCGTAAAAGAATGAGTTTTCGCACGATGATCCATGTACTGGACAACATACACATTAACCAACAGAACAGCCATACACAAAGGTGGGTCTTATGGATAACACAGACGATGTGTTCAAAAGCGAGGGCGCAAGACAGGTAATACATTACGTCAGGGAAAAATATCAGGACGAACTTCAATTCCTATGGGAACGGTTTCCTAAAAATGCAGTTTTTATCCGGCATGACAATGACAAATGGTATGCGGCACTATTGGTCCTGCAAAAGAAAAAATTAGGAGTGGATGGCGATGAAGTGGTTGATATCATCAATTTGCGGGTGTGGCCGGAGGACATAGGCGCTTTGGTAGACGGAAAGCGCTATTTTCCGGGGTTCCATATGAATAAAAAATACTGGATTACGATATGCCTTGATGGTTCCGTTCCCATAGAAGAGATTTTTAGAAGGATCGATATGAGCTTTGCGCTTTCCTTAAGATAATGCATTATTCTACAGGAAATAGGTTTTCATTTCATTGCGACTTCTTATCCAGAATGCTTTTCGCCTCGTCATTGCCTCTCGCGGCCGCTTTCCTGAGCCATTTGAGGGCGTTATTCTCGCTTTTCACCATGCCTTCTCCGCTCAGGGACATCTTCCCAAGCTGCAGCATAGCCTCGGGGCTTCCTTCCTCCGCAGCCTTCGCCAGCATCTTTGCCGCTTTGTCTGGGTCTTTCCGCATCCCTCTCCCGTCGAATATCATCATCCCGAGCCGGAACCTTGCTTTCGGATGTCCTACCTCCACGCATTCGGCGTATATCTTCGCAGCCTCAGCCTCGTCCGCGGGTACGCCTCTGCCCTCCTCTTTCATCACGCCTATTCTGTAATGGGCGGCGAGGCTGCCGTTCTCGGCGGCTTTGGTGTACCAGTTCAGAGCCTCATCCCAGTTCTGTTCTGTACCCAGACCTTCGGAATACATATGCGCAAGGTTGAACTGCGCCCTTACGTATCCCTGTTCGGCGGAGCACTTGTAGAATTTGAACGCTTTCTCGACGTCCTGATAGGCGCCGAACCCGTGTGCAAGCATGTATCCGAAGTTGCATTGCCCCTCCGGATCCCCCTGTTTCGCGGACAGCCTGAACCACATGAACGCTTTATCCAGATCTTTCTGCACTCCGTTCCCGTCGAAGTACATGTAGCCCATCGCGTTCTGTGCATGAGGGTCTCCGCCGGACGCAGCATCAAGAACATCCCTGAACCCCAGACCATCACCCCACTATCACTGCCGAGTTCCTGACGTGTATCTCCGGATGCTCCATGTAAAGGCTCAGCCTGTAGTATGCGGCAAGATAACCGCTTGCGGCCGCCATGGTGTAGTATTTCAGAGCTTTGTCCAGATTTCTCTTCACGCCCTTTCCGTCCTCATACAGGGTGCCCATGACGAACTGTGCGTCCTTGGATCCTGCGACCGAAGCGCCGGTCATAATCTCAATGGCCGTTTTATCGCTTCTCTTGACGAACACTCCGGCGTGGTGCATCATTGCCAGAACGAACATGGCATCCGGATTGCCGAGCCCCGCTGCCAGTTCGTAGTACTTGAATGCGTTCTCCTCATCCCCTTCTTCGAAGAATCTGTCCGCTGCAACAAGTGCCTGGTCCCGCACAAGTTTTTCTTTCTCAACGCCTGTGTTCATCAGTATGTTCTCCCTCTCTTCAAGGGAGTCATGTTTTTTACCTTCAATGGCGGAAAGCACAGACTGCCAGCATATGATGCATTTCTCATGTCCTTTGTCCGCTCCCTTCCTATACCATCTGCTGGCTTCGAAAAGGTTCACCTTGATGTTGAACATCCCGTATTCAAAATTCCGGCCGATCCAGTAGAATAATTCTCCATCGCCCCTCAGGCTTGCCTTTACGTACCATTGTTCCTGTTCCTGCAGGTTCTGAGGGACGCCGATGCCGTTGCCGCACATGTACCCCACCATGAACTGAGCGATCGCGTTCTCCTGGCATGCCGCCGAATACATCCATTTGAAAGCTGACGAATCGTCTTTTTCTATGTGCGTCCCCATAAGAAGGGCGAATCCCATTTCGACCTTTGCCTCCGGGACCCCGGAGTCGGCTGCAGCCTTCAGATAAAGGATGAATGTTTTGCTGTTCTTTCTGGCAAGAGTTCCGTCCCTGAATATCTTCGCGAGTTCCCATTTTGCCCTTGAACATCCCATCTCTGATGATCTTATGTACCACTTCATCGCGAGTTCAGGATCGGGATCGATATCTTTTCCATGATGATACATGTACGCAAGACCCAATCTGGCATATGGGTTCCCCGTCTCTGCATCATGGAATATCGTCTTTCCCGCCATCCTTTTTTCTCCCTCAGTGCATCTTCTCCGCTTTTATTCTGTCAAGGAGGGTCTTCGCATCGGAGTCTCCCTGCCTTGCTGCCATGGATAGGTACCTTTTTGCTAAAGGTATATTCCTTTTTACGTATTTGCCGTCCATGTATAATTTTCCGAGATAATACTGTCCTTCAAAATATCCGGAATCCGCCAATTCGACAAGAAGCCGCAAGCCCTCTTCTGTGTTTTGTTCCACGCCTGTGCCGCTGATATAGAGCATTCCGAGGAACGCCTTTGCGCCGGGATGCCCCTGTCCTGCTGCCTGCCCGAACCACAGCGCCGACTCTGCCTCGTTCTTTTCCACGCCTCTTCCCTCGTAGTAGATACAGCCGAGGCAGTACTGCGAGTTGACCTCTCCCATCTCCGCCGCCTCGGTGAAGTATTTTGTGGCCATTTTGTCGTCTCTTTTATAATAACTGCCGTTGCCGTACATACAGGCAAGCGCATATTGGGCGTACCCGTTGCAGAGCGAGGCCGCCTTCTCAAACCATTTGGCGGCCGTCTTAAGGTCCTGCTTAAGCACTTCTCCCTCTAGTCTCATGTTCGCATAATCCACCATCGCCTGCTGGAACCCAGCCTCGCAGGAGGCTTCCAGAAGACCTATGGCTTTGGTCTCGTTCCTTTTTACTTCCTTTCCGTAGGCGTACATCATGCCCAATTGATACTGGGCTTCGCGGTGCTCCTGCGCAGCGGCCTTCTCAAGATACTCGACGGCCTTGGCTATGTTATGATGCTTCGTCTTCGGGACCGAGAATATCGCCGCCAGAGTGTACTGCGCATCCGCGCTGCCGGAATCTGCGGCGAGCTGATACCAGTTAAGGGCCTGTTTATCGTTCTTGTCCATATAGCAGAGGCCGAGCTCGTACATTTCCCCTATTCGGTACATGGCTTCCGCACTGCCGTTCTCAGCTGCCTTTTTCAGCCAGAATAAGGCTTTGTCCTTATCCTTGTTCACGCCCTTCCCCATCATGTACATGAAGCCTACCGTGAACTGAGCGCTGACATCGTCCTCCTCTGCGCATACCGTGTACCACTTAACGGCCGTTCTGTGGTCCTTTTTGACCGGGGGCTTACCTTCAGTATAGAGGGAGAACAGCACTCTGCAGGCATCAGTATCTTTTCCCTCCCCTCTGAGCTTAAGAGATATCAGTTCATCCATTCCGTCCGTGCCGCCGTTCCTCTCGATCTCTTTGAGCATCAGGGCTGCGTCCTCGCAGCCGGAAGCTGCCGACAGCGAAAGGAAT
>WQTN01000043.1 GCA_009786295.1 Methanomassiliicoccaceae archaeon | reverse complement strand
GGAGTTATTATGAACTCTTTTTCGTTAAGGCGCAGACTCATGTTGCCTCCCGCGGAGACCGTGAGGTTCCGATCGTAAAGAAGCCCGCAGACATCTGCCAGTTTTTTGCGTGCGGTCTGTTCATTCATCATCCATCACCTTTTTGATATCTGTTGGGCCGAATATCCCATTCTCGGTTATGAAACCGGTTACAAGCTCTGCGGGAGTTACATCGAATGCCGGATTAAAAGCACGGGATCCCACCGGCGCTATGCGCGTTCCGCACATCTCGGTGACCTCTTTCTCCGATCTTTGTTCGATTTCAATGGCACTGCCGACCTTCATATCGAAATCGAATGTGGAGACCGGAGCCGCCACGTAGAAAGGTATGCCGAAGTGTTTTGCCAATACCGCTTTGTCGAATGTCCCGATCTTGTTGGCGAAGTCGCCGTTGGCCGTGATGCGGTCGGCGCCCGTTATTATGAGGTCCACGCCTTTTTCCATGTAGTAAGCTGAAGCGCCGTCGGGGATTATGGCGTGATTGATCCCCTCTTGGCCGAGTTCCCATGCGGTAAGCTGCATGCCCTGAAGTCTGGGTCTTGTCTCAGAGGCGTATACGAAGAACCTTTTTCCCTCCGCCCACGCCCTCCTCATAGGGGCCAGCGCCGTACCCACATCCACCGTTGCAAGTGCTCCGGCATTACAGTGGGTCATCACTTTCATGCCGTCCCGGATGAGCTTGGAACCGTGCTCGCCGATCTTTGTGCATTTTTCGACGATCATGTCGGCATAGCCGTCCGCGGCCTTGACGGGGTCAGAACCATTTCTGAGAAGAGCGTACATATGATCGACCGCAAAGAAAAGATCGTTGGCAGTGGGTCTTGCAGCTTTGATATTCTTGGCTGCCAGATCAAGATCGATGCCAGAAAGGGATGCGAGACACATCCCGTAAGCGGCCGCCGCGCCTATTGACGGCGCGCCTCTTGTGGTCATGTTCCGGATGGCCTCCGCCACGTCAAGATAGTTGTCGAAGCCGACCGTCACCACTTTGTGAGGGAGCTCCCTCTGGTCGATCATCATGACCTTCCAGCTGTCGAACCATACCGCTCTCAGGTCTCTGGTCCCGCCCTCTGTTCTTACTTTCAAAAGCAGTACTTCCTATTCTGTCAATCTGTTATAATTATAAAGGCATTGGCGTAAGGTTCATCTTTTCTCTGGTTCAAAAGTGAGGACGACCCCGTTTCCTAAGACCATGCTGTCCTTGAGGATGAGTTTGATCCCATTATCCGCAACCCAGCCGTCTCCGCCGGCAGGTGTCGGAGCGGTCCTTCCGCCGATGATCAGCCCTCCGATGAACACTGTGTATCTATCGACGAGGCCTTCCTTGAAGAACCGAGCGATCGTCTCTCCGCCGCCCTCGACCAGAATGCTTTCGATACCGATTTCCTCGGCAAGTGTCTCAAGTATCTCTGAAAGGTGCAGTTCGTCCTCAAAACGTACGGTCTCTTCGCAATCCCACTCTTTATCGCAGTCGGCCGATGTGATAATGACAGTCGGCGCCCTTTCATCAAGTACCAGCGCGTCATCTGGGGTCCTGCCGTGCGGGTCTATCACAATACGTACGGGATTGGTGTCGTAGTCCAGCCCTTTTACGGTAAGGTGAGGATTATCGGCAAGGACAGTTCCGACTCCGACCAAAATGGCATCATATTTCTTCCTGAGTTCATTCACTCGGTTCTTATCCTCATCCGATGATATCTTGATCTGTTTCCTTTCGATGCCGGCGATCTTCCCGTCGGCGGACATGGCGCAGTTCACATGTATGAACGGCCTCAGGGATACCCCTCCGACGACACGGAGAAATGATATCCGTCGTTTTTTCTCTCAACGCCGAACCTGACGTTGAGGAAGGATTCAAGAGTATCCATCTGGCTCAGCAGATGCTTGCTTATTCTTGACACCACGAAGCTGCTTTTTCCCTCAGCCATTGCCATATAAGGCAGGAGCTGGTCCGCAGTATGCACATCCATCGTGGAGCCGGCATCCATCTCCTGAAGGAGGTCCTTTGCGGCATCGATCCCGGATTGTTCTGTGGAGTGTCCTCTCGATGTAAGGACATTGCTGGAAAGCTTGCCGTTCTCGTAGTTCGCAACGAGGACGAGGCCGGCTCCCCTGGAGTTTCCCGTGCAGTTCTGGATCTCAACCTCAACATCATATCCGTCCCCGATGGTCTCGACGCAGGCATCCACCATCTCTTTTGCGATCCTTTCTGACAGATGCTGTATGAAGCACCTAACCTTAATGTACTTCAGACTGCCCAGAGAGTTGATCTCCAGCGGAGCGATCTTTCCGATCGGATCGAGCGTGACCTTCACGCGCCCTCCGCCGATGGGATAGAATCCCCTCTCAATGATGTCTAGGTGGGCATTTATTCCCATTCTTTTCATGAGCGGAAAAAGAACAAGCTCATAAGAATCCAGAGGAGGTGCCCACATTACGTTCGTCCCGCCGGTTATGTCTATCGTTAACTTCTCCTTGTTCTTTCTGGCTGCGAGAAGGACCGCCTGAAGTACCAGGCTTATGCTGCCCGCAGACCCTATGTCCAGCGGCGGAAAGGAATGCTCCTCGTTCCCCGGATAGAATGTTAGTTCGCTGGATCCGGCGGTGTTGCCGTCGACCTTTGAACCGGTCATATCGGCCACTGCTTTGATCGCAGTTGTGTGCTGTTTTGACAGGCCGTTCGTGGGCCTGGTCTCCCTTATACGGGTAAGTTTGGTAGGAATGCCTGTGATCGCAGACAGAGCCACGGATGTCCTGACCATTTGTCCGCCGCCTTCTCCTCTGGAGCTGTCTATCTCAAGCATGTTATCACCCACGTATCGCGTGAATGCAATAATAACTTATAAGTCTGGAGGTGCGATTGCCGGGATTCGAACCCGGGTCAGAAGCTTGGGAAGCTCCCGTCCTAACCACTGGACTACAATCGCTTAATCGCACATAATCATGGAACGGTTATATCTTTTTCCTAATCGGTCTTTGGCAGCAGGCCCTCTGCAACATGTGCAAATAATGGAAAGTAAACTTAACATTATATATATGATTTACAATTATATGTAAAGTAAACTTTCCATGAAGGGGCAGCGGATTGAAGAACAGACTCGAAGAGATTCGGAAACAGCGAGGGGTAAGGCAGGAAGATCTCGCCGCAGTGCTGGAAGTAACGCGTCAGACAATAGGATCGATAGAGAACGGGAGATACAACCCATCCATCATCCTGGCGTTCAAGATGGCCGCGTACTTTGAGATGCCTATTGAGGAAATATTCCTATATGAGGAGGAAAAGAAGTGAAAAATGGCAGCATTTCAAAGGCATGGTCTGAGGGGTTTTACAATCCGACTATTCTAAAAATGGCACTGATTGTGATGTTTATTTTACTCATTATAAGTGTACTGCTTGCTGTAGATAGCTACATGAGCTATATCGATACACTGCAAGCTCTTCAGGAATTGGAAGAATCTGGAATTTTTGATGGCCTCTTTGACTTTGATGAACACAGGAGTACCCTGTATTATTCAACTGTGGCCAGATTCATATGGGTTCTCATGCCTGTGGCATGGTGCATTATCATATGGTGGAGATACAACAAAATGAGAAAGGATCCCCTGTATGTGAGGGATAAGAAGGCAGAGATATCGGATGAACGCAGCCTAATGATAATGGACAAGGCCAAAGCAAAAACGTTTGACTTTACTTTGTATCTGCTGGCAACGGTTGCGTTTGCTTACTTTGTTCTTGGAGACAGGGTCGATTGGCATTACACACCAATGATCATACTGGGCATAGTCTCGACGATAATGGTCTTTTTTGCAATACTGTATAGGAAATACCAGAAGACAATGTGAACCGACCATTCATCAAGGCCATGGAGAGTTTCAGTTTATCTGTGGTACAAAGATGCTACGTGGCTACAGTTAGTATTGTTTCTTTAAGAACGCAACAGCAAATCGACATCTAAACTCTTATGGAGAAGAGAAAAATGTATTGCAATAACTGCGGAAATCAAACAGGAGAACACCAGGTGTTCTGTGACAAGTGCGGGAATAAAGTGAGTGAAAAAGGGATGGGGAACCACACTCATGTG
>WQTN01000042.1 GCA_009786295.1 Methanomassiliicoccaceae archaeon | reverse complement strand
GGATAGAATGTTATCGTTGTGCCTGTTTTGTCTGACGTACCAATGACCTCCACCGGGCCGTCGGGGATCCCGATGTGATATGTCTGCCTGTACATCTTCCCGTCTCTTTCAACAATGGCTATGAGGTGCTTGGACAGACCATTGACAACAGAAACACCAACTCCGTGGAGCCCTCCAGACACTTTATACGCATTATTGTTGAACTTTCCTCCTGCGTGAAGGTCGGTGAGACACATCTCAAGCGCATCCTTGCCTTCTTCTTTATTCATCCCTACAGGAATGCCTCTTCCGTCATCATTGATGGTCATAGAACCATCTTCGTTGATGAAGACGCTGACTCTGTCAGCATAGCCTGCCATTACCTCATCGATACCGTTATCCACAACTTCGTAGACAAGGTGGTGGAGTCCTCTGCTGTCGGTGCTCCCTATGTACATTCCGGGTCTTTTCCTGACCGCTTCCAATCCCTTTAGGGCAACTATGCTGTCCGCGTCATAGACGTCGGGGTCATAGAGCCCCTGCTGTTCTTCCCCATCCATTTTTCGCAACTCCGAACAAAATATTCTCTTTGGTCACTTAACGCGCATCGAATATATATACGCGCGCACGCGCACGCTCTTTTTAGAGTGTTTTTTGTCAATACGCCCGACATCAACTGACGCAGAATGGGGGTCCACTGACAAGTCTGAAATATTGACAAACTATGCTAGATGACATGAGCACCATAATGGAAGAGGCGCGCCGGGGCATCAGCCCTATGATCAAAAGGGTTGCCGAGAAGGAGGGCGTCAGCGAAGAGTTCATCAGGAACGGCATAGCCTCAGGACGGATAGTGGTGCCGTGCAACCCCGTACATGATCCGGAACCATCCGCGATCGGAGAAGGCGTGGGGATCAAGGTCAATGTAAATCTGGGCACCTCGAGGGATCTTGCCGACCTAGACAGCGAACTCAGAAAGCTGGACATAGCAATAAAATACGGTGCAGATGCTGTGATGGACCTCAGCACCGGCGGGGATATAGACCATATCAGAAAGACGCTCATTTCCAAGTCCCCGATCATGATGGGTTCCGTACCGATATACCAAACGGGACTGACGGCTGCAAGGAAAGACGCTGTTGTGGATATGTCCGAGGACGATATTTTCGACGGAATAGAGAAACATGCCAAGGACGGTATGGATTTCATGACCGTCCACTGCGGCATTACGAAAGAGACTGTTGCATGGCTTAAAAGGAACGGCAGAGTGACCGATGTCGTCTCCAGGGGCGGATCGTTCCTTACCGCATGGATACTCCACAATGAAGAAGAGAATCCG
This sequence comes from Methanomassiliicoccaceae archaeon, assembly GCA_009786295.1. Lineage (GTDB taxonomy): Archaea > Thermoplasmatota > Thermoplasmata > Methanomassiliicoccales > Methanomethylophilaceae > Methanoplasma. The sequence goes on along the minus strand of WQTN01000042.1, from coordinate 2,781 downwards.
CTCTACAAAAATTTCGATTACCTTCTTGATATGGCCCGGAAATATGAGTTCGCCCTTTCGCTCGGGGACGGGTTCAGACCGGGATGCATAGACGATGCGTCTGATCAGGCACAGTTATCGGAATTGATGACTCTGGGACAATTGGTAAAGAGATGCAGGGAAGCCGGTGTGCAAAGCATGGTCGAAGGCCCGGGACATGTTCCTTTGGATCAGGTCCCAATGAATATGCAGCTGGAGAAAAGGCTTTGTCACAACGCTCCGTTCTACGTTCTGGGGCCTCTGGTTACAGATATCGCCCCCGGATATGACCACATAGTCGGGGCGATCGGCGGAGCTGTGGCTGCCCAGTACGGCGCGGACTTCCTCTGCTATCTGACCCCCGCAGAGCATCTGTCTCTCCCCGATGAAGATGATGTCAAAGAGGGCCTCATAGCATCCAAGATCGCCGCGCATGTGGGAGACCTTTGCAGAGGAAGAGGAAGGGAAATGGACACCAAGATGGCACAGGCGAGGAAGGCTCTCGATTGGGACACCATGTTCGAAGTGTGCATTGATCCGGACAAAGCAAGAAGATACAGAGCAAGAGGATGCACAAAGGGAGAGGATGGCTGTTCCATGTGCGGCGATGTCTGTGCGGTGAAAATCGTCAACAAATATCTGGTCAGGAACGGCCCGAACGAAGACTGCTGACAGAAGTGGAGCCACTGGAGGGGATCGAACCCCCGGCCTACAGTTTACGAAACTGCCGCTCTACCGCTGAGCCACAGTGGCGTTGGGGTTGCTGATTGAACCCTAAGATAAAAAGTTTTACTCTGTGCCAAGGAAATAATCGTACATCGGGGCGGTCGGAGACTGCCATATTCTTCTGTGAAACGGAAAGAATCAACTCTCCATCATACAGACTCCGTGTCTTTTACGTTATCCTATATTTCGGGAACATGTCTCTGAACACGACCGCATCTTGCGCGATCAGCGGAGACTCGCATATGAAGGTACAATCTTGTTTCGAATCCTCAAGCACATCTGCCAAAAATTGCATATCTGGGTCTTTTGCGCTGAGAGGCAGATGGGATGTCTCTCCCCTGTCTCCGTACTTTATGCAGCTTATGTGCATATGCGCGATTTCTCCGCATAACGGGAAGAACTCGTCGATTAGCTTTCTCATGTCTTCCTTTGACCTGAGACACCCTACGTCACGTGCGTGAACATGCGCAACATCCAGAACCGGCCTCACTCCATCAACGCTGCCCATGACCTCGGCGATCTCTTTCAGAGTGCCGAACTGTCCTTTCTTGCCCATCGTCTCCACACCGAGGATCACATCCCTGATCCCTTCATCGTCCATCAGGTTCTTGCATTTCGATAATCCATTTATAACAGATTCCAAAGCTGTGCCCGGGGACTTCCCGTATGACGCAGCATGTATCACTATTATGTACGCTCCGAGAGCATGAGCCGCACGGACAGTGTCCATCACCCACCCAATGCTCTTCTCCCTTGTTTCCTGGTCCTCCGAGTTGAAACTTATAAAATATGGTGCGTGACAGCTAAGCCTTATATCGAGGCCTTTTGCGGCCTCGCCTATCGCCTTAGCTCTTTCCATGGTTATTCTGGCACCTCTCACGAACTCGACCTCAAGAGCGTTCAAACCAATGCTCTTTGTGTAGTTGAGCGAGCCTTCGGGGGTCTTTCCCTCGCTCGGATAGCCTGCCGGACCGAAACGCATGGTGTGCCAATATCTTACGCATATTTCAGAGTTCCCCGGCCAGGCGGACGGTAAGTCCTTTAGCCTGTTCGGACATTGTCCTGCTGTGCAGATAGAACTCGATGTCTCTCTTGACCCGACTCTCGGCTGCGGACAGGCCCACAGATGGAGAAAAAGCGGCAACACATGGAACGGCGTCATAGGAGACCATGTCATCGATCTTACCGAGAACGCCAGCGGTTTCAAAGCAGAAGGATGTTCCGATAAAGAACTGCTGCTCGGTTACTTCAGGAAGGAGGATGATCTCCCCCTGATCATCAAAGAGATATCTCTCGCAGACCCTTACGTCGCTTCGCTGTCTTCATCCTGTCCAGGCATGAGGATATTGAAGCAGGAGCCGTGGGAATGTCTTGCCACGTACGTTCTCGCAACGAATGTGAACGTCAAAAGGATCGCTAAGATGGTCGAGTCCGTTTGCGACACGTTCGGCAGAGATCTGGGATGCAGGAGGACCTTTCCAACACCGAAACAGATACTCGATAAGAAGGAAGAAATACCGGCGTGCAGGCTCGGATACCGTGAGGAAAGGTTCATCGGGCTTGCCGAGAACGCAGACAGCGGAGCAATCGACCTGGAAGCGATCGGGAGGCTGGATTATGACGGCTGTGTGGATTCTCTGATGGATATCAACGGCGTCGGGCCGAAGGTCGCCGACTGCGTGGCGCTTTTCGGATTCGGGCATCTTGAGGCCTTCCCTGTGGATGCCAGGATCTCGAAATGCCTCAACGATATGTACGGCGTGTCCGGAAGCTACAAAACAATGGCTGAGTTCGGAAGGAAGAAGTTCGGAAGATATGCCGGATACGCGCAGGAATTCCTTTACCACAGCGCCGTCATCACCGGACACTGAGGATCATATCGCTCCGGGATTCGTCTTCAGATAGAACTCAGACGCATCCCAGTCCTCATCTTCCTGGGGCTTATTCTCGTCTATCTTCACGCCTACGGACTTGGCAACCTCTTTCATATGTTTATATGCCTTGTCGCTGCCTTTGAAGTTCTCCACCTTTGCCCCG
>WQTN01000041.1 GCA_009786295.1 Methanomassiliicoccaceae archaeon | reverse complement strand
CCCGACAGCCTGTCTCCGATCGCGGACGGCTTGCTTGATGTGATGGAGGACCCCCGCATCTACAGGTTCCTTCACATCCCCGTTCAGAGCGGAAGCGACGAGATCCTGAAGAGAATGAACCGCTCATATTCCGTGAAAGATTTCCTGAACATGACGGAGAAAGTACGGTCGAGATATCCGGACATCAGCATCTCCACCGACGTGATCGCCGGATTCCCGGGCGAGACCGAAGAGGATCACAAAAAAAGCCTTGACCTCATCCGAAAGCTGAAGGCAGACACGGTGAACATAACAAGATTCTCTTCCAGGCCGGGGACCCCGGCGGCGCTGATGGACCCGGTGCACGGGCGCATCTCAAAGGATCGGTCCGCTGAGCTCACCGAAATGAAGAACATGGTGGAATACGAAAATAATTCAAAAATGATCGGAAGGACGGTGGATGCGCTCATCACCGAATCGGGCAAACCGGGCACGATGATAGCAAGAACGCAGAACTACCGCCCGGTGGCTTTCCCCTCCGACCTGAAGATAGGGACTTTTGTGACAGTAGAGATAACAGCGTGCGAACCCACCTACCTCATAGGCAAGCTGCTTTACTGAAAGCGTTTGCCTCACATATATATTTTTTCGCTTTAATATATAGAATATATATAATAGGCTTAAATAGCACAAAATGCGATTCTAAGTGTGCTCCCATAGGTACACTGGCTGTACAAAATGGTCAATTGTACCTTGGGATTCAAAAGGAGGAAGATAATGAAACCTAATCAATATGCAGGAAAGCAGATGATGCAGGGACTCAGATTAGACATTTTTTCTGAGGACGGTGTCGAAGCGATCGACAGAGCGACAATGGACGTATTATCGAATTACGGCATCCAAGTTTCTGACGAAGAGGGACTAAAACTCTTCGAAAAAGCTGGCTGCCAAGTTGATCCTAAAACAAAAATGGTAAAGATACCGATGGGAGTTGTCCGCAAGGCTCTCTCCTCTGCGCCAAAGACGTTCTTCCTTTATGGAAGAGAGGAAAACAGAACAATCAAACAAGAGCACAACGGCCGCGTTTACTGGACATGTTTCGGGACCGGCATACAGGTGTGCAACTATCTCGGAAACGGAAAATTCGAGACCCGCGACTCTACGGATGCGGACCTTGCAAAATGCGCAAAGCTCTGCGACTGGGCAGAGGGCATAGCGTACTTCTCCCTTCCGGTATCGGCAAGAGACTGGGCGGGCAAAGGGGCGGAAGACGTTCATGAGATGATGACGTCGATCGAGAACACAACAAAACACTTCCACCACATAGATCCTGTCGGAGAACACGTAGAATACTACAGAGACCTAGTGCTGGCGTATTACAAAGGGAACGAAAAGCTCGCCCGCGAGAAACCGATATTGTCTATGTTGGTATGCCCAACGAGCCCGCTTGAGCTCAGCCACAATGCGGCGCAGGTCATAATAAAGGGGGCAAGGTACGGAATACCTGTCAACGTGCTGAGCATGGCAATGGCAGGAGGTTCATCGCCGGTATATCTTGCCGGAACCCTCGTCACTCATAATGCAGAGGTCCTTTCAGGGATCGTTTTGAGCCAGATCGCACACCCCGGAGCACCCGTGTGGTACGGAAGCTCGACGACGACCTTCGACCTCAAACGCGGGACCGCCCCCGTGGGATCGCCGGAACTCGGTATGATCAGTGCGGCAGTAGCGAAACTCGGGCAGTACTACGGGCTGCCGACCTATGTCGCCGGCATGTAGACCGATTCCAAAGTACCTGACTCCCAGGCGGCTCACGAGAAGACGATAACGTCGCTTCTCCCCGCATTGTCGGGAGCCAACACCATCTACGGAGCAGGTATGCTGGAGCTTGGAGTTACGTTCTCGATGGAACAGCTGGTGGTAGACAATGATATAATCGCCATGCAGAGAAAGGCCATGGAAGGAGTCCCGATATGCGACGAGACGCTGGCGGTCGAAGCGATCAAAGAGATCGGCACCGGCAACGACTTCCTTGCCCATCCATCCACAATGAACAACATCGAACTTGCGTCGGACCCGCAGATATTCGACAGATACATGATCGGAGACTGGAGGGCGGCCGGGTGCAAGAACGCTGTCGATGTCGCGCACGGGGTTGTGGAGGATGTCATGAAGAACCATGTCGTGAAACCCATACCGGAAGATATACTGAAACAAATGAAAGCTATCGTCAAGAAAGCGGACGATGAGTTCAACAAGGGAAGGTGATGATGTTGTCATTAGAAACATTGATAGGAGAAGCTAAGCAGGCGGTCATGTCGTTCGATGCCAAAAAGACCGTCGATGTAGCAAACAGAGCAGTCGCGGAAAAGGTCGATCTCGTCAAACTTATCGAGAACGGCTTTACCGCAGGGATGATGGAGATAGGGGACCTTTTCGAACAGAAAAAGCTGTTCCTGCCGCACATCATGGCTGCCGCGCAGGCACTGACCGCGGCCCTGAACATCCTTACCCCTGAGCTTGAGAAGACAGGAGGTAAGATCAGCGAAGGCCTGGGCAGATTCGTGATATGTTCGATCGAAGGAGATATTCACTCTATCGGAAAGGACATCGTCGCGATAATGCTGAAAGTGGCCGGGTTCACCGTCTTCAACATAGGCAGGGACGTTGCCCTCAAAGACATCATCCAAGCCTGCAAGGACAACAAAGCGAAGTATGTCGGAACATCCGCGCTCATGACCTCGACCATGGTCAACCAAAAGACACTGGAGGAACTGCTCAGAAAAGAAGGCATAAGAGACAAACTGATAACAAACGTGGGAGGAGCGCCTGTCACACAGGAATGGGCTAACTCCATCGGCGCTGATGTCTACTCAGAGAACGCATCTGACGCTGTTGCTAAGATGACGAAGATCGCAGGATAAGTCTGGAGGAATAAAAATGGATGCAAATGACAAAACGACCGAAGTCCACAAGAAAAGGGTAAGAAACGGTTATATGATGGCTCTTTTCTGCGCGGTCTTCTGGGGTATTTGGTACGTTCCGGGCACGTTCCTATGGAACTTTGACATAGTCAATGAGTTCCAGGAACTCGTCAACGGAAGTCCTGAATTCGGGGTGAAGGGCTTCCTTGCGGCGGCGATAGTGATCACCGGTCTGAACGCAGCATTCGTGATGGTCTCATATTTCCTATGGAACCTCGGTCTCGGAAAGGCAAAGTTCTCCGAGATGAAAAGAAGCGTGCTGGAGTTGAAAGCCTGCACAAAGTACTATTTCCTGGGAGCCATCTGCGGCGGACCGATCGCAATACTCGGATCGTTCATCGCAATGGGATACATCGGAGGGTTCTTTGCAGCGGTCGCTGCTCTCGCGTATCCTGTTATAGGAACATTGCTGTCAAGGGTCTGGCTGGGCCAGAAGATATCTCAAAGAGGCATCATGGGCATAATAATCATCCTGATAGGAAGCTTCACCGCGTTCGGCGTGGTGATGTACGAAGAGCTGTCGGAAAGCGCAAGCATGGTCGGGATCATCGGCGGGTTGATGGCGCTCTGCGGATGGGGGGTAGAGGGCGTTGTTGCGGCGAAAGGTATCGACGTATCGGAACCGGACATCGCGATAACGATGAGATTCGGACTGGAAAGCCTCATTTGGTGGGTTGTGGCAATACCTCTGCTTACGATAATAGTGCCAGAAGTATGGTCTTATATCTGGATGATGCTGACGGAGCCTGTGATCCTGCTCACTCTTGTGATGTTAGGTCTGACATTCGGGTTCTGTTATGTAACTTGGTATAAATCGTTCCCTCTGATCGGAGTGGGGAGAGGTCAGGGGGTGGGAAGTCTTTACGGCATCTGCTCTTTGATATTCCTTGTCCTGTTCGTAGGAGTGGTCGAAACATTCGGCAATGACGATCCGATCTACATCATCTCGCTGGTAGTGGGAGTTATACTTTGTACAGTCGGGACCTTTGTGATGTTCACGGAGAAAGGAGGCGATGTGGAATCGCTTAGAGACACCGGGGAGGAACGGCCATGATGGAAGGACGCCCTT
>WQTN01000040.1 GCA_009786295.1 Methanomassiliicoccaceae archaeon | reverse complement strand
TCCGAAAGAAGGAAGCTACACCTGCCTTTTGTATTCGGATGAAAATAAAATGTGCAAAAAGGTCATTGAGGAAGCGGGCGAGTTCGTCCTTTCACTTAAAGACAGGAAAGATGATGAGGCAGCTTGGGAGCTTGCGGACCTGATATATCACACCATGGTCGCGGTGACCAAGTCCGGGCTTCCCATGGAAAAGGTTTACGAAAAACTTGCGGAGAGGAAAAAATGAGGATAGATCTTCACACCCACACCATATTCAGCGACGGAGACCTTACGCCTTCGGAGCTTGTGCGCCGCGCAATGGAACTGGGACATACAGCCATTGCGCTGACAGACCACGTTGATGTCACTAACATCGATATTGTAGTTCCCGCTCTGGTGAAAGCCGCAGAGCTCAGCGGCGATTACATCACGGTCATACCTGGAGTGGAACTTACGTACGTTCCGCCTTCGAAGATAGATGCGATGGCAAAAAGAGCAAAAGCTCTCGGTGCAGGGATCGTGGTCGTGCACGGAGAGACGGTGGTAGAACCGGTGCCTCCGCAGACCAATCTGAGATCTGTCATGAGCTCGAATGTTGATATCTTAGCTCACCCGGGCCTGATAACTTTGGAAGAAGCTGAGCTGGCTGCGAAAAATAATGTCGCACTTGAGATAACAGGCCGCGGCGGCCACAACATTACCAATGGGCATGTTGCGAACATGGCAAGGAAAGCGGGCGCGAAGATGGTCGTCGATTCTGATGCCCACACGGTTGGGAACCTCATGGACGAGAAGATGGCAACGATTGTCGCAAAGGGCGCCGGGCTTACTGATGAGGAGATCAAAAAGGCGCTTAACGACACCCCGTACAACATGATCAAACATCTGATCAAGTGAATGCGGCACGCACGGCATCAGTTAGCGGACTGCAGGTTTTTCTGATATCGTCATACTGAAGGATGTTCATTCGCTGCCACCTTCATCCTTATTCGGCAGCTGTGCCTGTCCCAGCTTCTTTGCGTTAGAGCGGCTGATAACGGATTTACCTGTGCTTTTCTCTATTTGCACGCGCGCAACTTTCGCCACTTCCGCACCATCTTGGGCAACCTCAGCGCTTTCATTGAATCCATTCGGCCATCTGGCGAGAGAAATATCTGTAGCAGCGACCTCGGCAAGCCATAGCTTGAACGGTTCAGCTTTTTTGCTCGGTATGGACTGTATCAACCGCAAGACCTGTTCAGTATTAGCAGCGTCTATGAGCCTGTTCTTTCCATCTGCCGCTAGCATTTTCAACTGGTAACAATTTGTCACCGTTTGATTTCCTTCTTCTGCCAGATGTTGCTTTAGCTTATTCCAGTATTTTCTGGCTGTCAAAGCATCTTGTTGATCTGTCAGTATTGCAATGATATCAACAATAGAAAACCACCATTTCTCGGCCTCCTCATCCCAAACAGCACGGACTTGTTTTTCTTCAATACTCAAACAAGAAGTCATTTTGTGTCAGTTGACTCCAGTTCTTTTCTCAGCTCTTCAAGGAGTTCCCTGAGATAGTATTCTCTGCCCTCATCGAGAAATTCCTCATACTCTTTTAGAAGCAGAGCGTACATTTCTCTTTTTGAGAATAACTCTTCCTTTTTATCTTCCGTCAAAGTCACACATACCTTCCTGTTCATATCGGTTTGATGTCAGTTGTCCCTGTCTCAGAAAAGAGGTTTAGAACCCTTTCTCTTGATGCCGTAATCAACGATCATTGGGAAATATCCCTTGAAGACAGAATCCAGATCCTCTATTTCACCCATCTTCGCTTTGGCTGAACTCGCAAGGTTATACACTGCCTGCTTTGTCACATTCAGTGCCTTGGAAAGATCTTCTGCAGACTCCTGACGTGTGCCTGCCATGAATACTCTGGCCTCTTTGAAAGTTAGGCCTGCGTTCTCTTGAAGCAACCAAATTGCCATACCGTATCTTACCTGCTGGAACTCATCGAACCCCATCGGTTCGCCAAATTGGGCTTTAGCACATATTACCATGATATTCTAATGATATTGATTATTATTTATTGTTTTTTGTGTAGGCATCTTGCAAATTATATTCGCATTGTTCAGCAGATTAAGCGTTTCGCTTCATAACAGCGGTCACAGCCCTTTGCTTCGATATCATAATCAATTACCAGAGGAAGATATCCTCTTACTAAAGAATTTATATCTTCTATTTTTTTAATTTTTCTATGGCTGAATTTCTTAGATTCTGTATTTCCTCCTCTGTCACTTTCAATATCCTGGCCAAATCTTCCGGTGATTCAGACCATATGTCCATCATGAGCGCCCTGGCCTCTTTGAAAGTAAAATCTGCATTTTCCTGAAGCATCCAGATGGTCATGCCACGCCTTACTTGCTGGAATTCTTCAAGTTCCATTGGTTCATAGAGATCGGCTTTAGTATATTTTACCATGATGTACTAATACTTTTAATTAGTATTTATTGTTTATTATTAAGTATTTCATAGGATTTTAATGCTGTTCTTCCGTACATCATCATTGATGCTATGTGCGTCTTCGCAAATTCTGAGTTTATGCGATTGGTTGCCGCTTTTCCTTTGATGCCTTTGGTCTCATTGATATTAGCTGATTGAAGATTTCCGGTCAGTCTCTTTCTGTCGCTGTCATAAGCAACTCTTCTTGATACTCCCTCAACATAACCATAATAACCTGAGACTTTTTTGGCATGGCCTTGTGTTCTTGCCGTGGTTTCTGCGACCGTGGCTGCTTCTTCAAAGTTATGAATGTCGAATTCATTTTCATTGCGAAATGCCCAATCGTATGCACCATTCACGATCCTGTGTGCTGTTCTCGTGAACCTTTCTCTGCTCTCGTCCACTGTTCTGGCATGATGCACGAATTCATGTGTGACGGTATCTTCCGTCAGCTCCGGATCCAGATATATTTCGGGCGTTTCTGTGATATTCTGTTTACGGCGGTACACTCCCGCTTTGCCTTCTCCGACAAAAACCACTCTGACGATCAATCCGCCCTTTCCCATCAGCTCCAATTCTTTTTGAGTAGAGGAATCTCTCAGAACCCTTCGGATGAATGCTTGCTGATCTGGCGTCATATCGACGAACTTAATGTTGCGCTGTGCTCTCAGCTCCCCCTTTGTCATCGCGGTTCCGAGGATGTTCACTGGTTTTTGATCGGAAGCTTTGGTGTTCTTCCTCTTTAACCCATAGTCTTTCAGCTTTTTTTCTGAGCCCTTTGCTTTGAATATCGAACTCGAAAACATACTCTATCGTCGGATCGTCATTCTCGTATCCGACCTGACGTACGTTGTCTATCTCCAGCAAGATCTCTTCAAGAATTTTTTCTGCCATTTCACTCACAAGATCGCTTTAGACCTCTTCGAATATAAAGAGAAAACCAGGGGGTGTCCGAATATGCCGAAAGTGAGGATTTTGGATGATGAAATCGTAATTGGTTAATATGATTCCAATGAGTGCGGTCTTTACCCTCGGTCGCAACAAGCATAGGTATCTTGGCCACAGATAGAGAACAGAGATGTCCGTTTCTCTTTTTTGCCGATTCTTTGTTGGCAAAAAAAACCTGGTACATGTTTCCAAAAGAATGCTGAAATAAAGATATTCTGAAGGGGACATAAGAGGACCTAAGAGGACATGGTCCAAAAGAATGCTGAAATAAAGATATTCTGAAGGAGCGGTTTCGGCTGCGGAACCGCTCCTTCTTTGTCAAATCGTTTATTGCTGTCTCATCTTCCCTCATCATCTTCGGAAGCCTTGTCGATCCTGAAACCGACCGAGGTCAGAATCGGCGCTGCAGGCAGGTCCGGATCTTCCGTGAGGAAGAGGATGATCGCCGAGATCACGCCGGCAATCGGTGTCATGCTCTAAGGATCAAAGCTGTCTTTGATATCCTCTCCTCAGCGCTTTCTGAAACGTTTCACTCCGACCGCGACCGCGGCGATGCCTGCGAGCACTGCGATCATTGCGCAGATCAGGCCGATGGCCGATCCGCCGCTTTCGCTGACTCCG
>WQTN01000039.1 GCA_009786295.1 Methanomassiliicoccaceae archaeon | reverse complement strand
AGGACAAGGAATATCAAAGAGCAGATGCCGTAAAGGCTTCCCACCCCCTGACCTCTCCCCACCCCTATCAGAGGGAACGATTTATACCACGTTACATAACAGAATCCGAATGTCAGACCTAACATCACAAGAGTGAGCAGGATAACAGGCTCCGTCAGCATCATCCAGATATAAGACCATACATCGGGCACAATTATCGTAAGCAGAGGTATCGCCACAACCCACCAAATGAGGCTTTCCAGTCCGAATCTCATCGTTATCGCGATGTCCGGTTCCGATACATCGATACCTTTCGCCGCAACAACGCCCTCGACTCCCCATCCGCAGAGCGCCATCAACCCGCCGATGATCCCGACCATGCTTGCGCTTGCCGACAGCTCTTCGTACATCACCACGCCGAACGCGGTGAAGCTTCCTATCAGGATGATTATTATGCCCATGATGCCTCTTTGGGATATCTTCTGGCCCAGCCAGGCCCTGGACAGCAATGTTCCTATCACAGGATATGCGAGAGCGGCGACTGCAGCAAAGAACCCTCCGATGTATCCCATTGCGATGAACGATCCGAGTATTGCGATCGGGCCGCCGCAGATGGCTCCCAGGAAATAGTACTTTGTGCAGGCTTTCAGCTCCAGCACGCTTCTTTTCATCTCGGAGAACTTTGCCTTTCCGAGACCGAGGTTCCATAAGAAATATGAGACCATCACGAATGCCGCGTTCAGACCGGTGATCACTATCGCCGCCGCAAGGAAGCCCTTTACTCCGAATTCAGGACTTCCGTTGACGAGTTCCTGGAACTCGTTGACTATGTCAAAGTTCCACAGGAACGTGCCCGGAACATACCAAATACCCCAGAAGACCGCGCAGAAAAGAGCCATCATATAACCGTTTCTTACTCTTTTCTTATGAACTTCGGTAGTTTTGTCATTTGCATCCATTTTTATTCCTCCAGATAACTTATCCTGCGATCTTCGTCATCTTAGCAACAGCGTCAGATGCGTTCTCGGAGTATACATCTGCGCCGATGGAGTCCGCCCACTCTTGAGTGACCGGTGCCCCTCCCACATTGGTGATCAGTTTGTCTCTTATGCCTTCCTTCCTGAGGAGTTCCTCCAGGGTTTTTTGATTGACCATGGTCGATGTCATGAGCGCGGATGTTCCAACGTACTTTGCGTTCTTTTCTTTGCAGGTTTGGATGATTTCTTTGAGGGCAACGTCCCTGCCTATATTGAAAACAGTGAACCCGGCTACCTTCAGCATTATCGCGACGATATCCTTCCCGATGGAGTGAATGTCTCCTTCGATTGAACATATCACGAATCTGCCCAGGCCTTCGCTGATCTTACCGCCGCTCTTCTCAAGCTCGGGAGTAAGGATGTTAAGGGCAGCGGTCAGTGCCTGCGCGGCAGCCATAATGTGCGGCAGGAACAATTTTTTCTGTTCGAAAAGATCCCCTATCTCCATCATCCCTGCGGTGAAGCCTTCCTCGATGAGTTTGACGAGATCGACCTTTTCCGCAACTGCTCTGTTGGCCACATCGGTGGTCTTTTTGGCATCGAATGACATGACCGCCTGTTTCGCTTCTACAATTAATGCTTCTAATGACAACATCATCACCTTCCCTTGTTGAATTCATCGTCCGCTTTCTTGACGATTACTTTCATTGCTTTCAGCACATCTTCTGGTATGGGTTTCACGACGTGGTTCTTTATGACGTCTTCCACGACCCCGTGCGCGACGTCGACCGCGTTCTTACACCCTGCGGCCCTCCAGTCTCCGATCATATATCTGTCGAAGATCTGTGGGTCCGACGCAAGTTCAATGTTGTTCATTGTGGACGGGTGGGCAAGGAAGTCATTGCCCACACCGATCTCTTTGATGGCGTCGACGGCCAGCGTCTCGTCGCAGATCGGAACTCCTTCCATGGCTTTTCTCTGCATAGCGATTATATCATTGTCTACAACCAGCTGTTCCATCGAGAACGTTACTCCAAGCTCCAGCATACCTGCCCCGTAAATTGTGTTGGCTCCCGCCAATGCAGGGAGAAGAGATGTTATTGTCTTCTCGTGAGCCGCCTGAGAGTCAGGTACTTTGGAGTCGGTCTACATACCGGCGACGTATGTCGGCAGTCCGTAGTACTGTCCGAGTTTTGCTACCGCAGAGCTGATCATGCCGAGTTCGGGCGATCCCACGGGTGCGGTTCCACGCTTGAGGTCGAAGGTCGTCGTCGAGCTTCCGTACCACACGGGTGCTCCGGGGTGTGCGAGCTGGCTCAAAACGATCCCTGAAAGGACCTCTGCGTTGTGAGTGACGAGTGTTCCGGCCAGATAAACGGGCGACGAACCTCCCGCCATTGCCATGCTCAGCACATTGACGGGTATTCCGTACCTTGCTCCCTTTATTATGACCTGCGCCGCATTGTGGCTAAGTTCGAGGGGGCTTGTAGGACATACGAGCATCGACATTATCGGTTTCTCGCGGGCGAGTTTCTCGTTCCCTTTGTAGTATGCTAAAACAATATCTCTGTAGTATTCTACGTGTTCCCCGACAGGATCTATGTGGTGAAAGTGTTTGGTTGTGTTCTCTATCGATGTCAACATCTCATGAACGTCTTCCGCCCCTTTGCCTGCCCAGTCTCTTGCCGATACTGGAAGAGAGAAATATGATATACCCTCCGCCCAGTCGCATAGCTTTGCGCACCTTGCAAGGTCCGCGTCTGTTGAGTCACGAGTTTCGAATTTTCCGTTTCCGAGGTAGTTGCACACCTGAATGCCAGTCCCGAAACAAGTCCAATGAACACGTCCGTTGTATTCCTGTTTTACGGTTCTGTTCTCTTCTCTTCCATAAAGATAGAATGTTTTTGGTGCCGATGCGAGAGCCTTGCGGACAACTCCCATCGGTATCTTTACCATTTTTGTTTTTTGATCGACCTGGCAACCGGCTTTTTCGAAGAGTTTCAATCCCTCTTCGTCAGAAACCTGGATGCCGTAATTCGATAAAACATCCATAGTCGCTCTGTCAATCGCTTCGATACCATCCTGAGAAAAAATATCTAACTTCAGTCCGTGCATCATCTGCTTTCCAGCATATTGATTTGGTTTCATTTTTTTCCTCCACTGGTTCCCCAGCAAACTAGCCATTTGTATGGCCAGCGTACCACCAGCATTTTTGAATTACATTAGATATTAATAAACCCTCCATATATACAACACAATAAAGCAGGAAAAGCATAAATACAACTAAAAATAAAACTTACAAATCCGCTTTTCATTACGCTATAGGAAGCTTTTGCCAGGAAAGATAAACGCAGTTATTAAATCCAATTAAAGCAGTTTTTTATTATGGAACTTGGATGGGTCTATCTTATCGCTGCAAGCATTCTTGAGCCCTGCTGGGTAATAACTCTTGAAAAATCTAACAATTTCAGGAAAATAGGGTGGGGCATCGCAACGATCGTGATAATAATGGCATGCTTGTACCTTTTAGCACTCGCCGTCGCTGAGATAGGACCCGGAATTTCCTATGCCCTGTTAGCCGGCATCGGTGCGGTAATAGTCGTGGGCCTCGGCGTGGTTCTTTACAAAGAGGTCATTACCGCAAAAAGGCTGTTCTTTGTATCGTTGATAATAATTGGCATAGTCGGCGTCAGGCTTTCCTCGGGAGGCATGATATGACCAAAGTTGGAGAGAAGATCGGATGGTTGGTCATCGTTTTGGGCGGTGTTCTCCAAATTGTGTGGGCGATCGGCCTTGACTTCTCCGAAGGATTCACAGATCTGCTTTGGGATGCGATAGTGGTAGTGTTCTTGTTCCTGAGCATATGGTGCTTGTCCTTTGCCATGAAATCCTCCATTCCGGTGAGCACTGCTTACACTGTATGGATCGGTCTCGGGGTCGTAGGAACGATAGTTGTCTCAGCAGCAATGGGGCTGGAAACAATAGGCCTTACGATGATGGTGTTCCTTGG
>WQTN01000038.1 GCA_009786295.1 Methanomassiliicoccaceae archaeon | reverse complement strand
TCCTCCCCCGCGGCCGCCGTTCTCTGGTCAGAGGCGTTCATCTCGATGATGTCCCACTGCATTTCGTTTGCCAACGCTATGGCGGACGAGGTCTTGCCTATTCCCGGAGAGCCTATCAGGACCGCCGCGCGTTTATCCGGTATGCCTTTCTTCCAAGATTCGGCCCATTCTTTCAACTCTTTCATGGGGGTAGGATTCCCTATGACATCGGAGAGCTTCTTCGGCCTGTATTTTTCGGTCCAATCGTCTGTCACGGCACATCACTCCGATTTTTTCGGAGGCATGAATGCCAGTACGAACACTTCCATTGCCTGAAGCAGGAAAAAGAAAACGACAATCATCTGGAAGATGAAATTTTCCCAAAGAGACCAAAGGGACATCTCATATCTGATCGTGAAGTAGAAGATGGCGGCTGATAACGCGAGGAATGTTAAACCCTTGGTCCATTTTTTGAAATAGAAATGGCCGAGCCCGAATATGCATGGCAGTATCGTAACGAATCCGATTGTACCTGGTATGAGCGCAAGCGCGATCCCTATCCATCCGTATTTCACCATCTTTGGCCGGAACGTATCCATCTGCGTCTTAGACCGCCTCTCGCCGCAATTTGGGCAGAAAAGGTCGCTGGGGGGCATTTCCGCGCCGCAGGAAGTGCATTTGTTCTCTTCCGTCGGTATGAAGTGCCCTGACTGGTCCAGTCTTATTGTGTTGTCTCTTTTCCTTCCGCAAGAATAGCAGAACCCCGAATCCTCGGGGATCTCACTCCCGCATTCCGGACAGATGTATCTCATTATCTTATCTCCTGTCCCTCACGTTAACAGATGCATGCGGTATGTTCTGTTATCACGTTCAACCTTAATAGGCTCATCGTAGAGGTCGCTCATTGTCTCTGATGTAAAGAGGGCGTCTTTGTGCCCCTCGGCGAATATCCTGCCGTTCTTCATCATGACAACACGATCTATGCTCTCTGGAATGTCCGCGAGATCA
The DNA here is from genome assembly GCA_009786295.1 of Methanomassiliicoccaceae archaeon. GTDB lineage: Archaea > Thermoplasmatota > Thermoplasmata > Methanomassiliicoccales > Methanomethylophilaceae > Methanoplasma. The sequence goes on along the minus strand of WQTN01000038.1, from coordinate 2,972 downwards.
TGGGTAACCATAATCAGGCTTACGCCGGCTTTGATAAGGATATCAAACATTTTTCTGAATTTCGATGCCATTGTGATGTCCAGGCCGGTCATTGGTTCATCCATCACAAGCATAGAGGGTTCGGATACAAGCGCCCTCGCGATCAGCGCACGTCTCATCTCGCCCAGCGAAAGCCCCTCTGTTCTTCTGTCAAGGAGGTCATCTATGCCCATCATGACGGCCGCATCGTGAACTTTGGAGAACATCTCCGCAGTCACCTCCATGTTCCTGAATACATCAAGACTCCCGAAAAAGCCTGATGCGATGACCTCGCTTACCAGCGTTCCCTGTTCGAATTGGTTTTGAAGATCCATAGATACGATCCCCATTCTGCTCCTAAGATCGAAAATACTCCAGTTCTCCTCCCCGAATATCTTCATAGTCGCAGGCGAGTCCTCATCAAAATAAGGACGGGTCTCTCCGCGCAGGAGCTTTATCAGGGTCGTTTTACCAGAACCGTTGTTTCCGATGATGGCAACGCTTTCATTCTTCCCGATGGAAAGAGAAACTGAGTCAAGGATCCTCTTTCCGTCCCTGACGACAGACACATCTCTCATTTCCACTGCCTTCATAGTTGGTCTATGGTCGAACCTCCCTAAAAATGTTACATAAGGCCGCATAAAATAAGTAAAAGGGAAAATGTTTGAAACTGCCGGAGAGGTATTCTCAGGAATCCGTTATCTTCTTGTTGGCCTCGTCGTCAGCCTCCGATGTTTTTGGGTCTCTCCACCTCGTCCATAAGAACCCGATGAGCAGAGTCAACGCAGACAGGGGAAGCGCAACGATCAGTGCATCGACGAACATTATGTTCGAACTCATGAACAGGACCTTACTGCCGGTAAGCCAGTCGCATATAGGAAGGAATATCGATGACCTGGCATTGATAAACAGTGCCCAGAACAGATATGTCGCGGTGCCTACTACCATGCTTGGAATCACAATTTTCGTTTTCGGCGCCTTTGAGAACAGACCGTATGCCATCAGAGGAAGCAACGCAGCGGCGGTTATGCCCATGAACAATGACGTGGCGCTTGCAATGATGTCTTTCGGCATCAGATAGCAATATACCACCACCAGTATCATGGTGACCGCTGTCACCATCCTATTGACCTTCAGCGACTGGAAATCCTCCATTTTCTGTTCCTTTGTCTTTCTGCTTCTGAAAATGGAATACATATCGTGCCCGCCCGCCGCACCGATCGTATGCAAAAGGGCGCTGGCAGTGGATATCGCTGCACAGAGCAGTGCCAATATGAACACACATATGAACGCCTGACCAGCCGTTCCATACTTGCCGAACAGGTCCAGAACAAGATTGGGCATGATAAAGTCCACTCCCTGCCCTAAGGTGCCAACTACATATTGATTTGCAAATTCTCCGTATTCATTGAAGAAATATACGTTGCTCAATGCACCCACGGTGTATGCGCAGCCGATGACCACGAATATGAATAAACTGCCCACGATCAGCGAACGTTTGATCATCTTGTCGTCTTTCGCCGACATGAATCTCACTACAAGCTGCGGTTGCGTCATAGCACCGATGCCCACTCCCAAAAGGAATGTGGACACTACTGTCCACCATGCCTCCGACCCAAACGTTGGGACCGAGCCGAACCCCATGAACCCTTCTTTTGCGCCTGCGGGAATCGAATCACCCGTTGACCACAAAGCGTCAAGCGATGTGAACGCGTCGGTAAACCCGCCCAGTGCATACAGAAGGACCACAAATATGACCACTATGCCTACGACCATTACAGAGGCCTGAAAGACATCGTTGTACATCACGGCGAGTATCCCGCCGTATACAACGTACAGCCCCACTGCTACTGCCAGTATTATTAAGATGATGTTGTAGAATTCCATCGTTCCTGTCAACACTGCGATGGCGTTCACTCCCCCCTTCATCACCGCGGCGCAGTAGATGGGCATCATCACAATCACTATAGCAGCGGTAAACCCGCGGACTTTATTGGATTTGTATATCTTTCCTAAAAGGTCGGCGAACGTTGATGCCCCGAGCTTCTTGCCGACCCTTCTTACCCTGGGCCCAAATACAACGAATGGCACGAACAGACCCAACGCAAGGTTGAGGAAGCACAGCCAGATCGTGGTTATCCCGTAGGTGGCCGTTTGGCCTGCAAACCCTATTATTGCAGAAGTGCTCAGGAATGTCGCGCCGTACGAAATAGCGATCAGCATCGTGCTGGATTTATTCCTCCCAAGAAGGAAGTGCTGATTGTTTTTCGTATGACGGTATCCGTACCAGCCAAGCACTACCATTGTCGCGACAAAGAATATCATTGTTGCAAAGAAAAGGTCCATAGGTACAGCTTCAGACGCCATCATCCTCACCTTCCTCTTCTTCAATCACTGGTTCTTTTTTGAATAATGCCCACGTGCAGCACAATACTACGCACAATATACACGATATGTATCCTGCGATGATGTAAGGGTCTGTCAACCCGAAAAATGTCATCTTCATTCCTCCGTGCTAAATGCTAACATGCTACACACTAACATTCTAACAAGTATATAATAAGTGTAGTCAAAAAAGAGAGATTTTGTATAAAGTGCAGTAAAAAATAGAGAGATTTCAGATGCAGCGCTTTCTCAGCGGTGGAAAGATATTAAATATCTTCCTTCAATAGCTCTATTGTTAGGCTTGACCGGGGAGCTTGGCGTGCCCTACACCCGCAACCGTCAATAGCGGGGGTGACAGCAGGGGGCGGCAGAGCTGAAAGTCCAAGCCCGCAAAGTAACTATGAGATCTTGTCCTGCAGAGTCGGAGTTTGTGCGTTGAGCAACCGGAGGGTCGCATCACGCACATTAATCGGGAGAACCGGGTCAGGTCCTGACGGGAGCAGCCTTACCTCGTGCTACTGACGTTTGCGGGGTCGCAGGGTTGAGAAGCGATGCGGTCAACTTGGAGT
>WQTN01000037.1 GCA_009786295.1 Methanomassiliicoccaceae archaeon | reverse complement strand
GCCTGAAGCCGGATCAGCACCACTATTCTGGCTATCTCTTCTGGTTTGCTCATCCCGATCTCAATGACAAATTCCTGTATCTTTAGCGATAGGTCTTCCATCATCCCTGCCAGGAAAATGACCTCTTCAGCAATCTCCTCATTGTCATAGATGAGCGAGGAATATGCCAGATCGACCATGAACTCGGAAGTGTCCTTCAGTTCCAGAAACATCTCTTCCAGTCTGTTCATTCGTCTTCCTCCTTTTCTTCCTCATTTATGCTTGCCGCCTCTTCCTGTGTAGTGTCCTCATCTTGTTCCTCGACAACTTCCGGGAACTCCCAGGACCTGCTTCCGTTCGCGTATTCCACAAGCTGCTTGTATCCGTCCTCGGTACCCCTCACGATGATGTCGTCGCCTGCGCGGATCTTAATGTCGTCATCCGGATCGTATATCCATCCGTTCCTGTTCTTCAGGGCGATTATTCTGCATCCTGTGCATGCCTCTACGCCCAACTTCCCTATGGTGTATCCTACCATGGATGATTTCGGGCTCATTCTGGTCGCGCGTATCTTTTCATCGGACTCATAAAGCATTGCCGATACGAAGGGGCGCCTCTCAAGGGGGAGGTTCAAAAGATTCACGATCTCCGCTGCCGCATCCGATATCCTGTCGGCCGCAGATGCCACCTGCAGCAACCCAGACAGCTGCTTCGCATCCTGTTTTGTTCTGGATGACATCAGTACTTTGAATCTGATGGCGAACTTCAGGTCATTCATCTCTTTTTCAAGCTCATTGACCTTTTCAGCCATGTCCTCGCTGTTGTACATCAGGGATGCATACGCTAGATCGACGATGATCTCCGAGGTATCTTTCATTTCTGTCAAAAGCTCGCGAACTGTCATCTCGATGTGATCAAGGCTCGCATAATCCTCCTGATCTGTTATCTCGATCCCCCCTCTGTCGGATTCGAGCGATCATTGCTGCCATCCGTGTCATCTGAATTGGTTGACAATTTCGGCCACCTTTTTTATGGAACTCGTCCCAGACAAACATACGTTTTCCCTCTATTTAAGATTTGGATTCTTCCGCTTCGGCGATCGCCTGTGCATTCAGACCTTTTGATGGCCACTTTCGCAAAATGCGGGTACAGTTCTGTTCCAAAATGGTCGGACTGCCAAATACTCCGCCACGGCAGAGATGAGAACGGAAACAGAGTCTGGGCCTCGATTTTTCAACAAATGTTACCCAACAAGGCTCATACGTATGCTGCGACGAGGTGTGTTTTTTTACTAATTACAAAAATGTGTATTACTAGTATATATGTATATCTAAATAAAGAGAAAAATACATATATAAGAAATGCAATATTGTTTTTGACCCACATAGTTAAGCCTCCTCATGATTCACTATGTGTGCGAATCTACATTCTCTTTAAAAAGAGATTCGCCTCTACCCGGGAAAGCGCTTACATCCCGGGCAGGTCCTCTTATTTTGATTCTGTCATCAGTTGCTGTTCATGCTACAAGATAAGCTCCTAACTTCCAGACTTTAATTGAACAACGGCTTTTCGCTGCCAGCGACGGATATTTCGCTTTCCAGTGTTTTCATACAAAGTCTTGCTGACCGGAACCCTTACCGTCTAGCGGTTTTACAAAAGAAGAATATCCAGCAAGATCATGGCAAATGATGATCGTCCAAAAAGCTCTCGTCACTGACGATCTTTTCGCAGATCGTCATGAACTCCACCGGATCCCGAATGCTCTGACTTTCTCCGGCGATGATCCTGAACCCTCCCTCGGCATAGTAGTTCAGAATCTCCTGGCCCTTTGGACTTAATGAATCTATAGGGTCCGTGAGCTCCCTGAACTCTGCAATGATGTTCTCTGCACTCATGGTCAGTCCCTTTCTTTCTATCTCGGTTGATACAAGCGCCGCAACGACCTCTGACCTGAATACAAAATAATGAATCTCCATTGTGTTGGAGAAGCCTGTCAATTTATTTTCAGATGTAAGTTTTCTCTTTGAGAACCCTACCGAGAAGCAGAAATAGTAGAAATCCCACATCGTGAAATTAGCATAGTTCCAATCTTGGGTCATCGATTTGTACATGTCCTTTGCTTCTTTGGACATCTTATATGGCAACGCTATCACCTCGCGGCTGGCTCCTGACGATGATCATCTGCTGGAACAAAGATTCCGGCATTTGTATCTGTTTTATCTCATTGGGTCCTGTGGCCAATAAGATCGGCAGATCCATTCCCATGCTTTTCAGTACGGTGTTGATGAAGATGAGCCCGGAGATGCCTTTCGTATCGCGGTTGTGGCTCCCGCCGTTGAATATCAGGCACCCATTGATATCCTCTATAAAAAAGTCATTTCCGAATATGGATGACAGGTCTGAGTTCATACTCGAAAGAAGTTTGTCCTTGGCCTTTGCTGATGCAGCACGATATATCTCATCGATTATGTTCAAGAATATCTCTGTCTTCACTCTTAACTCATGCGCAAAGTCTGCATTGTCTATACTGAGTGATATGCTTCTGATCTTCCGTCTGCAGGCCGGTATGTTGGATTTTGGGTCATCATTATATCTCATGTCGGTAAGATAAAACATATCGGACTCCAGATTATCGATCTGTTTTTTCAGGTCCTTTATTGTCTGGGCGGTCATTGTGATCTCAGGCAGCATCGTGGTCTCCAGTATCTTGCTCTTGGAGGGCTTGTTCTGATGCATGTCTTTGAGCGCTTTCACTGACGCCTCCATCTCGCTTTTCCCCAGATAGTAGTTGAAGAGCGTTCCGTCGCTGAAACTGTCAATGGATTTCCTTACCTCGTTGATCATGAAGTATGGGTGCTGCATAGAGTACCTTTCCACCGCTCTCGTGATGTTTTCTCTTGCCGTGTCGTCAACTTCCGTCCCGCAGACGCATATGCCCGATGAGGCAATGTCCATGATCGGGCGGGGGATCGGAGCTATTGGGCATTTAATATCTTCCAGAACGCTTTGCAGCCTGCGCACTGACCCCGAAATCTGCTGTGAGAAGAAAGGAGGATACCTCAAAGCGAATATTATCTCCTCCATGTCCTCCACATCTGTCTCTGATAAATTCTGATTCAGACACAATTCATCCAGCCGGCTCTCGACGATCTTTCTTACGAGCCATCCCATCCTCCCGATCATGCTGTTCTGCTCTTTTTTTATTGCTGCGATCGAGACATGCAGCTCATCGCGGTACCTTTCAAGGTTCATCTCCACCAGCTTATATTTGTTCAGGAGTGTGTTCTGTCTGTTCACTCCCTTGTTCTCCGGCAAAGGCTTGTCGTATCTCCGTACCTCGTCCTCACATATGGTCTGCGCCTTTTTCTCTATGAGTTTGAGCTTATCGATCCCTGCAGCACTGTATATGACGGCATCTGCATATGCGGACCCTTTTTCAAACAGTCTTTCCACATCTTCCTTCTTCAGCACCATCATGTCCAGAACATTTTTTTCGATGCGGCACTTCGATGGTGTTCTGACCATCGGTCTCGGAACGCCGTTGTCTTTTCTTGACGTCACATGATATAGAGACTTTTTAGCTACATAGTCCAGATCCAGCCTGATCGCATATCTCTCTGTGTCTATTTCCAGGATAAGTTCCGCAAACCCGTCTTTTATACTTTCGTCATTCGGTCTTAAGGACTGTATTTCTGATTGTCCCAGCTGCCTTCCAGAAAGAATGATCTTTATGATGTCCGTTAGATCTTTGTCCTTTTCAACAGATATGTGATTGAATCCTTTCTTGAAGCTGATATCAAAGTCTTTGAAATTGCAAATATTGTTGTATCTCATCCTTTGAAATCTCATCTTCATGACTGTCGCCTATTGATCCTAG
>WQTN01000036.1 GCA_009786295.1 Methanomassiliicoccaceae archaeon | reverse complement strand
CTGTGTTCTTTTACGAACTCCATGGTCTTCACTGTGTTGATGTACACTTCCGTGAATTCTTCATTGTTCATATCAAGAGGTATGACGTCGATCGAATCCTTTGAGCAGAGGTCTATCAGCTCGCAGAATGCAGGCGTAGGGGATTCGATCTCTCCGAAAGTCGACAGATGGTGGACATAGACCATATCTATCTCGCTCAGCTCCTGAATCTCCTCTATCTCTTCCCGGTGCTTCAGGGCGACTATCTCTTCGATTCCGAGAGAGGCCGCATATGCTTCGTAATTCCCATATGCCGATCTGATCTTTTCCGCTTCCGATACAAGCCCTTTGACAATTGGAAGTATGTCGACCTTGCATTTTCCGATAACAAGAGAGATCATTTCTGAGTGCTCCTTGAAAGCACCAGATCCGTCAAGGCATCCTGGTCGTCTATCTTCTTTAGTTCTTCACTCGTTACCACGGCGGTCGTCTCAATGTGCTCCGCCGAGCGTTCTCTTTCAACTATTATAAGAGAATGCTTGCCGGAGATCTTCGAGATCTCCGAGGCGATCAATGCCTTTTGAACGAGTTTTTCCTCATCGACGCCGAGGCCGGTAAGGAATATCGTCTGTCTGCTTCTGGATATTGCCTCAAAAGGGCTTTTTGTGACAGGAGTTATTGCGAATCCGATCTCGAGAAGGCGGTTCAACGCTTTTGATTCGGTCACGCTGCCGCCGGCCACCTCATAGTCCTCAAGTTTCTTTTTGCTTTTGTACTCAAAGGGGTTGATCGGCTCTATTATCGGCATCTGAAGGAATTCCTCAAGCCTCATGGCGGCATCGATCATCGCCCCCATCCCGGACTCGTACATCTGGATCGTACGCCTTGAGACCCCGGTGGTCTCCGCCAGCGTGCCGAGGCTTATTCCGCTGTTTTCCCTGATCTGTCTGAGAAGGTCGCCGTCGATCTTGACGTACAGACCGCCGGGCGCCGCAAAGATGAATGGCGGGACCTCTTCCAGCAAATGTTCGCTGAGGGTCTCGTTGGATATTATGGGGATCTTGAACCTTGAATATACTATGCCGGCCTCCAAGGGTCCGGAACTGGATGTCTCGCCGATAAGCAGCGGCGTTGCCCTGAGCGCATCCGCAAGCACTTTCATGTCTTCGGCATTCTCTCTTGAGAATGCATCCACGTTGCTTAGGATCTTGATGATGAGCAGCGTATCGTCCTTTCTTCCGACAATGTCAAAACATATGCTCCGGAGATTAAGCGAGGATGAAATATCGAACCCCGCCTTTGCCAGTATGGCTCTGGTAGTATTGATAAGGTCTTCCCTGCTCATAACATTAAAGAGGTTGTTCTTCTATATAAAACAACATTAAACAAAAATTATTCTGTAAGAGGTTTGATGCGCTCCGGATCACTGGATGCTGGGATGCTCATATGACCCAGGAGGTGCCGCCGGGATGAATGTTACTTCCAGGATACCGTTGTTGTACTCCGCTTTTGCGGAGTCAGGATCGACATCGCACGGAAGTGCCAGTGTCCTGGCGAATTTCCGTTTGTCGGTGCTGACGCTTACGTAAAGCGCACGCTTTGTTTTGTCAAGCACTATGTCCTCCTTGGAAACGCCCGGGATCTCCATTACCGCCCTGACCGTTCCGTTCTCAAGAGTTACATCCGTCAGCGGTTCCGCGGCCATATCGTATGCGCTGCGGTCATCGGCCGAGTTCCCGTATTCCCTCATGTGCCTGTTGCCCTCAGAGTCCTGATACATCGTGTATCCGTAGGTCTTGATGTTCTCGCTCCGGAGACCTTCCTGGTCGGAGAACATCTTCTCCATCCTTCTTACTATAGATTCGAAGTTTCCTCCGAAGAAGCTGTTCCAAACATCATCTGTATCCATCTATGCATCCTCCTTTGGACTGATATCCGTATTCTTTGAGCTTCTGGGAAGCCTGCGGCCCGAACTTATCCACTGCGGATACGAAATCCTTCATTTCGACCTTGCAGTTCTTAATCTCATCATCCTCTGGGATCTTTCCGGGCTTGACGATGCGCCTTACGGCCGCCATCACCGCCTCGTTGCATATGGCCGATATATCTGCGCCGGTGCACCCCTCGGTCTTGTCCGCAAGTTCGCTGACATTCACATCGTCCGCCAAAGGCTTCTCCTTGGTGTGTATCCGGAATATCTGCATCCTGGACTCGCGGTCCGGCGGAGCTATGAATATGCTTTTGTCAAACCTTCCGGGCCTCAGCAGTGCCGGGTCCATGATGTCCGGGCGGTTGGTCGCAGCTATCACGACCACGTCATTCAGCGATTCCAGACCGTCAAGTTCCGTCAGCATCTGGGATATCACTCTTTCCGTGACGTTGCTGTCGCTGCCGGTGCCCCTCTCCGGTGTTATGGAGTCTATCTCGTCCATGAAGATCACGCAGGGCGACGCCTGCCTTGCCTTCCTGAACGTCTCTCTGACCGCTTTCTCGGACTCACCGACCCATTTGTTCAGGAACTCAGGCCCCTTTACAGCAATGAAGTTGGCTTCCGATTCCGTTGCCACTGCTTTGGCGAGCATGGTCTTGCCTGTACCAGGCGGGCCGTACAGAAGGATGCCTTTCGGAGGCTTTGCGTTCATATGCTCGAACACCTTGCCGAACTTCAGCGGCCACTCCACCGCCTCCTTCAGTTCCTGCTTGGCCGACTCAAGCGCACCGATATCCTCCCATTTCACGTTGGGCTTCTCTATCAGCACTTCTCTCATGCTCGAAGGCTGAAGGTCTTTCAGAGCCTCTTTGAAGTCGTCCTTTGTCACGGAGATCTGTTCCAGTATGTCAATGGGTATCTCTTCCGTCTCAAGGTCCACCTGCGGAAGTATGCGCCTCAGAGCGGCCATCGCAGCCTCTTTGCAGAGCGCAGAGATGTCCGCTCCTGCATAGCCGTGCGTGCGGTCGGCCAGTTTCTCTAGATCTACATCGCCCGAAAGAGGCATGCCTCTTGTGTGGATCTGCAGTATCTCCAGCCTTCCGTTCCTGTCCGGTATCCCTATCTCGATCTCCCTGTCAAACCTTCCGGGCCTTCTGAGAGCCTCATCAATGGAGTTGGGCCTGTTCGTTGCGCCTATGACCACTACTTTTCCTCTGGAGTTAAGGCCATCCATCAGCGAAAGCAGCTGTGCGACGATGCGCCTCTCCGCTTCGCCCGTGACCTCATCCCTCTTCGGTGCGATCGAGTCTATCTCATCAATGAAGATGATGCTCGGAGCGTTCTCTTCGGCCTCTTTGAAGATCTCCCTGAGCTTTCCTTCGGATTCTCCGTAGAACTTGCTCATGATCTCCGGCCCTCCCAAGGATATGAAGTTGCTGCTCGTTTCCCCCGCGACGGCTTTTGCCAGCATGGTCTTGCCTGTTCCGGGAGGACCATGCAGCAGAACTCCCTTGGGCGCCTCCACGCCCAGCCTCTTGAAGAGCTCCGGGTGCCTGAGGGGCAGTTCGATCATCTCTCTGATCTTCGCTACTTCGTTGCTGAGCCCGCCGAGATCATCATACGAGACCTGCGGGACCTCCATGTCCGTCACCGATGCGGGTTTGTCGGATATCTTTACCTCTGTCGAGGTCGTCATCATCACGGCCTCGCCGGAAGGCGAGAATGAAGTGACCACAAGGTCGATCTTGTTGCCCATCACGTTGAGAGTAAGAACATCGCCTTTCGCGAACGCTCTTCCCTCCATCACTTTGCTGAGGTACTCCTCCCCGCCCTGAAGCCTTAATTCCTCTGTGGGCGAGAACGTTATCTTCTCTGCGTTCTTTGCGATTATCTTCTTTACT
>WQTN01000035.1 GCA_009786295.1 Methanomassiliicoccaceae archaeon | reverse complement strand
CTCGCGCATATACGGTTGGTTGAAACGCGGTTTGTTGCGTTTGACCAGCTTTTTGCCAAAGATGACATAGATGATCGGGATCGGCACGATCAGAATCAATATCACTGGCTGGAACTTGCTCAGAAATACTGCCCTTTGCGTGTCCTCATAATATTTTTGCTCCTCCGCAAGTATGGAGGCGAAGGTCTTGCCGGTCTTCGCCGGCATGTTGAACAGAGATACTTGCTCGTTTACGACACGTATCTCGAACATTGTGTATGCCTGCAGCATGGTGCTTTTGAAGATCACATTTGCTGTGTCCCCAACGAATTCGCAGTATCCGTTTGGGTCGCCATGGCCGAATATCCGTGTTTTATCCTGCAAAGCGCCTGCGGGCATCTGCACGCTGACGGTCAGGTCCTTCAGGTTCTCCCCGAAATAAGTGAACACTTTGTAGTAAAGGTCAACGCAGTCCCTGTATTCGGTGACCGCGCCCGTGACCTCGTATTTGAATTCGATGAGATATCCGCCGGAGTACTCGCGGGGATAGAACGCATTTATTTCATAATCGGGACCGTAACTGCTGATTCCTGCATAGTACCATCGGCCGTGGGAGCCGTCTGGGTACATATTGGTCATACTCCGTCCCTGATCGTATGTGGGGGCTTTGCTCATTGCCTGCCCGTCAATGGTAACTGAGATCACATTGATATTGCCTATCATACTGGCAGGTTTTGAAAGATACATCTCGCCGCTTTCAATGCCCTTCCACTCGAACCAATATCTTTCCGTCTGAGTTATTTTACCGTCTGTGCTTACCTCAATGCTTATGTCCGTTTTGTAATGGTCGAACCCGATGTCATATGTGTCTTCTTTGAAAGTGTCATACAGGCTGTACCCTACAAACGAGACGAACGCACCGACGAACACTAAGAAGATGAGTATTGGGACTACCCTTTCTTTGCTGAACCGCGTGCCCATCGGCTGTCTCCTCAGAACTGTACTTTGACGTTCTGGATCTCTTCTTCCGGTGCGTCGAAGAACTCTGCCTTTTCGAAACGGAACAGGGCTGCCATTATGTTACTGGGAAATATCATGATCGCTTTGTTGTAGATCATAACGGCATCGTTGTAGAAGCCCCTCGAGATGGCGATTGCCTTCTCGAGCTCCACAAGCTCGTTCTGCAGATGCATGAAATTGATATTCGCCTTGAGTTCCGGGTACGACTCGCCTAGCGCGAAAAGCCTGCTGAGGGTCTGAGTAAGCTGGTTGTTCGCCTTTGCAAGTTCCTGTGCGCTCTTGGCCGAGTCTCCCATACTGCGGGCAGCTATTACATTCTCAAGCGTTTCTTTCTCGTGCTTGGCATAGCCCTTCACTGTTTCGACCAGGTTGGGTACAAGGTCGAATCTTTTCTTGCATTGGATCTTTATTTGACTGAAACTGTTCTCTACCTTCAGTTTTTTGCTTATAAAACTGTTATAGGATAGTATTGCCCAAAGCGCTACGAACAGCAATATAACAACGGCGATGTATGGCCAGATCATGTGCCCCTCCGATATCAGATGTCAATGCTTACTATACATACCTTACGCAGATGCGCCCGGCGGCATGAGCGGCCTGTGAGACCTTGATCAAAACCAGGAGTCAAGGCTGCGCTGGCTCTTTTTTGCCTTCGTGCTCTTTCTGGATACATCGATCCTGTCCAAGGTGTTCTCCACCCTCTCTCTTGAAAAATCATAACCTTCCAGCATCTCTATCACTTCTTCCCGCCGGATCTCGCCGGATGCCGTGGAGTAGCCGTCAGTGTATGTGCTGTTCAGGAAGATGTCCCTTATCTCTTGGTATGATGGGACCTCCAAAGACATGTGCGACATCACATGTTCAAGGTCCCCGTGGTCTTTGATCAGCTTCAGCCCCTTTTTCGGACCTATCCCCGGGACCCCTGGGTTAAAGTCGGTTCCGATCAGGATGCATATGTCCACAAGCTGTTCTCTCGTTATGCCTAACGAGTCAAGGAACTCCTTTGAATCTATGACCTCTGTCCTCACGTCCTTGTATTGGTCCTTTCCGGGAACCTTCCTTCTGCCGGTTATGGTCATGTTCCTCACAAGGGTCGGGGTACCGAACAGTATGGAGTCGAAATCCTGCGATGCCGATGCCCACACGTCTTTCTTCAAGCACATATACGCCGCCTGGGCCTCGCCGTCGGAAGGCGCGTTCACTGTAGGGAGCCCAAGATATGATATCAGCTCTTTTGACGATTCCCTGATCTCCGGCGTCATCCTTGATGTCTGCTGAGCTTTGGAAAATGCTTTTTTGAGGTCTCCCTCTTCCTTTGCATCCTCCCAGTCGGTCATCGCTTTCTCGCGCCTTTCCTTTCTTTCTGCGAGCGTTGCCTTCTTCAGCTCATGGGGGGCTCCGTCAAAAACAAAGCATGGTTCGATCCCCTGCGCAATGAGGTTAGATGTTCTGTACAATATCCCGGACAGATGAGACGTCACCCTCCCTGTCCTGTCGCAGAGAGGGGATCCGTCCGGCTGTCTGATTATTGAAAGGAACTGATATATCATGTTGTAAGCGTCGATCGCCACCGTCCTGCCGTCAAGTTCCGACAATTCCACTGTTTTCGGCTCGACCAGTCCGGAAAGATTTACGCCCATCTTGAGACCTCACTCTTTGGCATTCGGCCCGTAACTCTTCCAGAGCGCTATCTCCTTTGCCATGTCGCTGAGTTTGAACAATGAGCTTCCGGCTGCAAGCACCGTCGCGCCCGCGCCGACGCACCTTTTGCCGGTTTCGCGGTTGATCCCTCCGTCAACGGATATCTCCAGTTTCGGGTTGTAAGAATCTGCGTATTCGCGGATGCGGCTTATCTTTGAAAGACCTACATCGCAGAAGCTCTGCCCTCCGAACCCTGCTTCCACGGTCATTATGAGAACGAGGTCCACAAGGTCGAGGTACGGATCTAGCTTCTCCACAGGGGTTCCGGGATTCAGGGTTATGCCCGGCTTTACTCCAAGGTCCCTGATCTTCTTCAGAGTCTCTTTCACGTCCCCTTCCGCTTCGACGTGGACGGTGAGCATGTCAGAACCGGCATCGGCAAACCTCTCCACATATCTTATCGGCTTTTGGATCATGAGGTGGACGTCAAAAGGCATCCTTGTCAGTCTTCTGATGGAATCTACTACAAGGGGACCGATAGTTATGTTCGGAACGAACATGCCGTCCATTACGTCAAGGTGCACCCAATCGGCGCCCGCGGATTCTATCCTTTTGACTTCCTCGCCCAATCTGGAGAAATCTGCGGACAGCATGGACGGCGCGACCTTTGTCATGAAGGGGCTATTGCGCTTCTCTAATTTATATTTTGAATGCGAATGATATGATCCTTATGGACACCGGGCCGCATTGTTTTCAATTGAAAATCAAATATTCAAGTTAAAACACTTGTCAAATGAAATTCAAAGTAAAAACACTTGAATACTTAATACGTTATATTATGGTACAAATGGCGAACATAGCGTTCATCGCGGACATGAAGGATTCAAAGAACATGGGAACATCCAAAAGGATTGATGCACAGCAAAAGCTCTCTGACATAGCTGATTTTGCTAACTCTGTTTACGGCAAGGGAATGAAATACAAACTTGACTTTTCCAGCGGAGACAGCATACAGGGGTTGTTCAAAAGCCCTTCTTCCGCCTTTTGCTGTTATTTCTTCATCAGATCGGCATTCTTTCCGTACGAGATGCGATGCGGCATCGGTGCCGGAAGCCTGATAGATATGCCTTACAGG
>WQTN01000034.1 GCA_009786295.1 Methanomassiliicoccaceae archaeon | reverse complement strand
GTTGGATACCTTCCTTACGGACACCACCTTCCCGTTCCTTTCGTCCGTTTTTATCGTTATGACTCCTTTTGCGCCGCGGTTCGTATGGCGGTAATCCACAACGTCCGATATCTTGCCGTATCCGTTCTCGGTGACGGTCAGCAGTTTATCTTCCGGGCGCACAACGGCCATTGAAACAACCTCATCGTCCTCTCTGAGCGTTATTCCCTTGACGCCCATGGTGTCCCTTCCTGTCGACCGGACATCTGACTCTTTGAACCTTACGGCCTGACCGTTCTTCGTGGCGAGGATTATCTGGTCTTCCTTTTCGGCGGTTGACGTTTCGATCAGCTCGTCGCCGTCCTCGAACTTTATCGCCTTTATTCCTCTGGACCTTACATTTCCGTAGGCGCTGAGGCTTGTCTTCTTCAGCAGCCCGTTCTTCGTACAGAACGCCAGATACTTATCGTCCGGGAAGTCATGGACGCATATGGTGTTCACCACCATCTCTCCCTGCTCTATATCCGGGAGCAGATTGATTATCGGCTTGCCTTTGGACTGCCTGCTTCCTTCCGGGACCCTGTATCCCTTGAGCCAGTGCAGCCTGCCGTGGCTCGTGATGAACAACAGATAATCGTGGGATGAAGTGACGAACATGCTCGACACATAATCCTCTTCTTTGGTCTGCATGCCTATCAGCCCCACGCCTCCTCTTGCCTGCTGCCGGTATGTGTTGAGAGGTATCCTCTTGATGTAGTTGTCCGCGGAGATGGTTATCACCACGTCCTCCATTGGGATCAGGTCCTCCTCGTCGACGTCTATGGCATTCTCGTTGATGATCGTCCTGCGCTCATCGCCGTAGGCCGCCTTCATCTCTTTGAGCTCATCTTTAATGATCATGAACACTCTGGCCTTGTTCTCCAGGATGTCGCGCAGGTCCTTCATGAGAAGCAGCAGCTGCTCATATTCCTCTTTAAGAGATTCTATCTCCAGACCCGTGAGTTTCTGCAGCCTCATCTCAAGTATCGCTTTCGCCTGCTCCTCATCGATCCCTAAAAGGCCTCTCAGCCCCTCGTTGGCCTCTGGTGCGTCCTTGGACGCGCGGATCAGGGCGATGGTCTCGTCGAGCATGCTCAGGGCCTTCATCAGCCCCTCCAGGATGTGGTGGCGCTTCTCTGCCTGTTCAAGATCGTACCTTGTCCTGCGGACGACCACTTCCGTCCTGTACTCGATGTAGTGGCCGATCATGTCCTTCAAAGTGAGCACGGTCGGCTTGTTGTTAACAAGTGCCAGATTAATTATTCCGTAGGTGATCTCCATCTGTGTTTTCTTGTAAAGGTTCTCAAGGACCACGTTCTCGATGGCGTCCTTGTGGAGTTCGATGACGACTCTCATCCCGTCCCTGTCCGATTCATCTCTCAGATCGGTTATATCCTCAAGCGTTTTGTTCTTGACGTGCTCTGCGATCGTCTCTATAAGCGTGGCTTTATTGACCTGATACGGAAGTTCGTCAATGATTATGCTGCTTTTCCCGTTGCCGATCTCCTCAAAATGGGTATTCGCTCTGACCTTTATCTTTCCCCTGCCTGTGGTGAATGCAGATATTATCCCTGAAAGACCGTAGACCGTCCCCCCTGTCGGGAAATCCGGCCCTTTGACATAATTCATCAGATCGAAGACATCCGCTTCCGGGTTGTCTATTGCATGGATCATCGCGTCGCATACCTCCGACAGATTGTGCGGGGGCATCTTCGTAGCCATTCCTACAGCTATCCCGTCGGAACCATTCACTAAAAGATTCGGGAACTTTGCCGGAAGGACGCTCGGCTCTTTCAGCGAACCGTCGAAATTATCGACGAAATCGACGGTGTTTTTGTCTATATCGGCAAGGAGGTCGCTGGATATCTTGGACAGGCGGGCCTCGGTGTAACGCATGGCCGCCGGAGAGTCCCCGTCGACCGATCCAAAATTCCCCTGACCATCGACCAGCGGGTATCTGAGGGAAAAGGGCTGCGCCATCCTTACCATGGATTCATAAGCGGCTGAATCGCCGTGAGGATGGTACTTACCCAGTACTTCTCCCACCACTCTCGCGGACTTCTTATGTGGCCTGTTGTACGGTAGGCCAAGTTCCGACATCGCATACAGTATCTTCCTGTGAACGGGTTTCAATCCGTCCCTTATATCCGGAAGGGCGCGCCCGACAATAACACTCATGGAGTAATCGATGTACGCCCTTTTCATCTCTTTCTCTATGCTCTGGGGTATGATCTTCTTGCGTTCTTCCATAATATCACACATCCAGATTGATGACTTCGTGAGCGTGCTCGATAATGAACTCTCTTCTGGGTTCGACATCGTCTCCCATCAGTATCGAGAAAAGTTGGTCTGCGAGCATTCCGTCCTCTATCTCGACCTTTTTCATCATCCGTGTCTCCGGATTCATGGTGGTCTCCCACAGCTGCTGCGGGTTCATCTCACCAAGTCCTTTGTATCTGCTTATGTTTGCGCCCTGACCCATTTCCTCTGCGGCTTTC
The DNA here is from genome assembly GCA_009786295.1 of Methanomassiliicoccaceae archaeon. Lineage (GTDB taxonomy): Archaea > Thermoplasmatota > Thermoplasmata > Methanomassiliicoccales > Methanomethylophilaceae > Methanoplasma. The sequence continues at coordinate 1,101 of WQTN01000034.1, read as the reverse complement.
GCCATTTCGTCTTCGTTATAGGCATAGACTTCTTTTTTCCCCTTGGAGACCCTGTATAGCGGAGGCATCGCGAGAAGCACGTGGCCATTCTCTATCAACGGTTTCATTTGCCTGTAGAAGAGCGTCAAAAGCAGCGTGCCTATGTGGGCGCCGTCCACATCCGCATCGGTCATTATGACCACGCTGTGGTACCTTATTTTGCTTACATCAAAATCTTTGCCGATCCCGCCGCCGATGGCGATCATCAGATTCTTTATCTCCTCGCTGTCGAGGAGTTTGTCCGGCCTCGCTTTCTCCACATTCAGGATCTTTCCGCGCAGCGGCAGTATGGCCTGGAACGCCCTGTCCCTTCCTTGCTTTGCGCTCCCGCCCGCAGATTCTCCTTCCACAATGTACAGTTCGCATTTCGCTGGGTCCTTTTCGGAACAGTCGGCGAGCTTTCCGGGGAGACTGCCCGATTCAAGCGCATTCTTCCTTCTTGTGGCATCCCTCGCCTTTCTTGCGGCCTCCCTGCTTTCCAGTGCCGATATCCCTTTTCTTACCACCAGTGTCGCGACGGAAGGGTTCTCCAGGAAATACTCGGCAAGCTTTTCGTTCATGAACGCGGATACTGCCTTCTGAGCGATACTGCTTCCAAGCTTTGACTTCGTCTGACCTTCAAACTGCGGCCCTTGCATCCTTATGCTGATTATTGCAGTGATCCCCTCTCTTACGTCGCTCCCTTCGAGCGTTGTGTCCTTGAGCAGCCCATTCTCTTTGCCGTAATCGTTGATCGTTTTTGTCAGTGCTGCTCTGAACCCTGTGAGGTGGGTGCCTCCCTCTGGCGTATGTATTGTGTTCACAAATGAATCTACGGCCTCATTGTATCCGTCCGTATACTGAAGAGCAATGTCGATTACTACTCCGTTGCTTTCTCCAGCAAGCGAGATGGGAGGGTTGTGTATTGCTTTCCTTGATCTGTTGAGATACTGAACAAATTCTGATACCCCTCCGTCATAGTGGAACGTATCAGATCTTCCTGTTCTTTTGTCCTCAAAATAGATGGTCGCTTCTTTGTTGAGGAACGCCTGGTTCCTGAACCTGTTCTGAAGGACATCATAG
>WQTN01000033.1 GCA_009786295.1 Methanomassiliicoccaceae archaeon | reverse complement strand
TGTAAAGTACAGTATTATGAGCAAGCGCATGCTTGATGGCATAATTGAGCGCTTTCTCGGTATGGGATTTGCCGTCGTATGCAAGGACCACAGACATAAAGTGTAATCAGCTTGTGCGGATATAATCATTTACCGTATGGAAAAATAATACTGATTCTAAGCGCCTAAACCGTACTTTCGGGATATTCGGACACCCCCTAATTTTGCTTATATACTCAAAACATCTTGAAGAATCTGAGTGATCAACAATGGCCACAAAAACCCTAGAAGACATACCAGGAGTAGGACCAGCCATAGCAGAAAAACTCCGTGAAGGTGGGTACACAGATTTAATGGTCATTGCCGTAGCTTCACCAAAAGATCTTGCAGAGACATGCGAGATCGGTGAGAAGAAAGCAATGGATATCATTGAAGGTGCAAAGCTCTGTGCCGACATCGGCGGATTTGAGACCGGCGATTCCATCCTGGAACGCCGTAAGGCGGTGACAAAGCTTACAACCGGATCAAAAGCTTTTGACGAGCTTATGAACGGAGGCTTGGAGAGCCAAGCCATCGTAGAGTTCTTCGGCGAGTTCGGAAGCTGCAAGACCCAGGTCTGTTTCCAACTTGCAGTCAATGCTACGCTGCCCGAAGAGCGCGGAGGGCTGGACTCCGATGTGATAATGATCGACACGGAGAACACCTTCAGACCGGAGAGGATAATCCAGATGGCGAACTATCTGGGCGTTGACCCAGACTACACCCTGCAAAGGATACACGTCGCAAGAGCGTTCAACTCCCAGCATCAGATACTCCTTGTAGATAAAGCCCTTGAACTGGCGCAGAAGAAGAAGATAAGACTGATGATAGTTGATTCTCTGACATCGCATTTCAGAGCGGAGTACCTAGGAAGAGGGGCGCTCGCCGAGAGGCAGCAGATCCTCAACCGCCACATGCACGACCTGCTGAACTTCGCAACCCTGAACAACTCCGTCATCGCCGTCACGAACCAAGTGGCCGCCAAACCGGATGCATTCTTCGGCGACCCCACCAGGCCGATCGGCGGACACATCGTGGGACACACCGCGACCTTCCGCATCTATCTCAGAAAAGGCAAGGCCGGAAAGAGGATCGCAAGACTCATTGACTCACCCAACCTGCCTGAAGGAGAGGCTGTGTTCACCGTGACCGAAGATGGTATTAAGGACTGAAACCTAAAGGGGTCCGTGGACCCCGTTTTCTTTTTTGAATTATCCGGCGAATCCAAGGACATGCCCAGAGCGGAGGCAGCGCGGTGCATTGAGGCAGAGTGTGCCCGGCACAGCATCATCGGAACGGGGCCTGGATATCTGACTGCTTCTTTTCCGGAGGAGTGTTTGGACGGGATCGCGGACCGCATTGCGCTTACTCATTCAATAGGCAGATATCTCGGGGCGTATGATCCCGAAGATACAGGCGACCTTTCGAACATGCTGCTGCCTGAGGGCACATTCGCCATCAGAGCAAAGAGGTTCGAGGGGATGATGAAAGATGCAGACTCTCAGAAACTGATAAGGGACATAGGCGGCATCCTTTCAAAAAAGAATGATGTGGACCTCCGCGATCCGGATGTCATCATCAGAATGCAGATGTGCGATAAAATCCATCTTTTCATCGAAGAAAGAGCCGTTGACAGGAACATCATGGAGACCAGAAAGGTCGGCGAGCGTCCCTTCTTCTCCCCGATCTCCCTTCATCCCAAATATGCCAGAGCGCTGATCAACCTTACAGGTGCAAAGAGAGGAGACACCGTTCTTGATCCGTTCTGCGGGACCGGCGGGATCGTGATCGAGGCCGCTGAGATGGGGATGAAAGCGATCGCATCGGATTTCGATGAGGAGATGGTATTGGGCTGCAGAGAGAACATGGACTTCTACGGGCTTGAACTGCATGACCACGAAGTGGTCGATATCCGGGACATTCCGAACCGGTTCTCTGAAATAGATGTTGTTATCACAGACCCTCCTTACGGACGGTCAACGAAGACAGGAGGAGATAATGTGCTTGATATCCATAAGATCGCCATGTCGTCAATTCCTAATGTCCTGACTTCCAGCGGCAGGGCGGGGATCATTCTTCCTTACGAGACCGATGCGTCCACGATGAAGCTGGACGCCGTATTCAGACAACACGTCCACGGATCTCTTTCCAGATATTATCATGTATTCAATAATATCCGATCCTCCTGATTTCGATGCTGTTGCTTCACAGTTTCATCTTAAGAAATTCCTTCACATGAATGAATTTAATGCCGTCTAAATCTCCTGCCGTCCAGTCAGGGTCCATTGTAACCACATACTTCGGATACCCGTCCTGTATCATCTTCAGGTTGCCAAACTCACGTTCTATCGTTCTCTCAGAAGACAGCCTGTACGCAACCTGTATGTAAATGCGTGAATTATCTCTCTTGCAGACAAAATCTACCTCATTTCCGTTAACGTTGCCGATTGTGATATCATAGCCTCTGCTTTTCATCTCGAGGAATACAATGTTCTCAAGATGCTTGGATATGTCATCGCTGCGATATCCGAGGAGTGCGTTCTTTATTCCTAAGTCCGAGAGATAGAATTTATACTTCGGCGAAAGGAGCGCTTTGCCTTTCAGTCCCTCTTCCTCCACTCTATAAAAAATAAAGGCTTCTTCCAGATATTCGCAGAATTTGTACACTGTCTCCTTGCGCATACGCCCATATTCTCTGGATAGGCCCTCATAGATATTGTTCAAGGATGTAGGATTCGCGATATTGTCACATAAAAATGCCACCATCCGTTTGAGTGCGACATCATTCCTCAGACCGTGTTTCTGCACAATATCCCTTAGAACGATGCTGCTGTATATGTCGCGGATCACCGCATATGCGTCACTGTCGGAATAATCCGATACCCAGATTACAGGGAATCCGCCCTGATGCTGCATTATTCCAAAGATATCTTCCTCCGATGCACCATTTTCGATTATTTTCCTGAGGTCAAGACGTTCAGAGAACGAGAGGCTTTCAATATTGAAGAGCCCCAAAAATACTTCCTCGATTGTCTTCTTGAAATCAAGACATTCGGAGAACGATAGCGTTTGTATGTCGAAGGAAACATATCTCCCGCTGATATATGTTGAAAATTCTGATGACAAGAGACGTGAGTTCGATCCTGTGATGTAAATGTCGAACACACCCTCGTTGTAAAAAGACGCTATTACCTTTTCCCAGCCTTTTACTTCCTGCACTTCATCGATCATAAGCACATTTGTCACATCTTCTTTTACAGAACCGGAGACGCGGCGGTACAGTTTGTCGGCATCCGCTATTTCTGCATTGGAGTACAACTCAAAATCAATGAAGACTATGTTCGCATCTGGATCCTTTGCCGATATCTCCTCAGCAATCATCTTCAGAATGGTGGATTTCCCTCCTCTTCTCACTCCTTTTAGTATCTTGATGTAGGGTTTGCCTATATGCGGCCTTATCTTCCCAATGTATCTCTCGCGAGGGATTATTTTTGTTTTTAGACCATTCACAGAGCGCTATCTCTCTTTATTGATATAATACTGTTGATTTTGGTACG
>WQTN01000032.1 GCA_009786295.1 Methanomassiliicoccaceae archaeon | reverse complement strand
GGATCGCTTTCTGGAAGAACACCGAGAGGTCGTCGGTGCTTCCGAGGTATTTCATCTCGCCCATTATCTTTACGGCAGAATCCTTGATGATCTTGACTATCTGCGCCTTTACCATCTCTCCGCCGAACAGCCCGCCGCAGTTGCTTGTTCCCGGGGTGCCTTCAGCTAAGGTCCAGTCCAATGCGGCGTCGGCCACCCTCTGCCAGGAGCGGCTGTCGTTGGCGGTATCGCTTTTTTCCGGTGTCTTGTCGGCCTCCGTCCCGTCCGGGGAGCGGAGTATCACGCACTCTTTTGAATTGTTCAGGAATGCTCCCGGTAAGGCGAATACTTCTTTTTCTCCAGGCGACAGGGTGACGCCTTTGATGGTATAGACCTTGGTTTTCGGGTTGGAGCCTGCGTGTATTGTGTAGCCGTCCAGATCCACTTTTGATTTTGTCGCATTGGCGATCTCCACCCACTCGTTGTCCCGATCTTCTCCCTGAGGGTTCAGCTCGAACTCGTTGATCAGTATCCCGGTCTTGAATGGGATATTGTATTTCAGACTGACCCCTGCATCAATGGATGCTTTGAGGCCCGGTATCGGAAGGGGGATGTTCGACAGCATCGTTCCTATCCCGGGTACGTCTGAGAGGGAGAATTCCGCATATTGGTACTGAACAAGGTCCGGGAGGATCACGTCGAATTTAACTCCCTTTGCGTGCCCGTACAGGCTGATCATGTGGCCGGCGGATTTCATAAGGGGATCGATGTCCGCCGCAATGCTCCAGTCCTTTCCTTCGACGCCTGCACTCCCGGTCAAAAGCAGCTCTTTGCTTGAACTGGAACCCTTCTGTTTGATGGTAACAGAACCGAATATCCTCATTTTGTCCATCTGGAAGCTCATGGCGATGGTCATCAATGTCTTCGTGGCGTTTGAGAGAGTGGACAGTTTCGCAGTGAAGGTAAGGGTAAAGCCCATGTACGTGAATCCGACTGTCTGTTTGTTCATGTCGATACCGACAATCCACTCAACCGCATCCAGCGCCGATTCCAATGCCGCTGTGAAGATTCCTTCCAGTTTCTCCTCGATGAATCTGCCGAGCATCTAGAGAGGCTCCATCAGGGCTTTGTACAGCCTTTCTACGACCGCCGCGACGTATTTTGACAGTTCTATCAGCGCCGATTCCAGCACCGAAAGCGCTTCCGAGATCATGGCCAGTACTTTGCGGAGGGGTTCCAGCAGCGGACCCAGAAGTTTCAGCAGGACGTTCCACGCATCTGCAAAAAGACTGTTGCTGGGGTCGTATTTCTTTACGCCGGCCAGTTCCCACCCGCTTGCAACCACTATCTTCAGTTCGATGCGGACCTGGGATTTTCCTTTGTATATCGAATCTGATATGCCCAGGGCGGATTCCAGGGCGCCGGAGCTTTTCACTGTGTAACTGAGATCATCTTCTATCATGACGGAGAATGCCGTGGAATACGACGCGCCGCTGTTCTCGTTGAATCCGACGTAATGGACGCAGTCCCCGAGGTTTTCGTTGGGTCCCCTAACCTTTATGCCGGGAGACGAAACCGATGTGACCGAAAGCTTTTCGACAGAGGTCTTTCCGCCCGAATCAGCAAGAGTGAATCTGTCTGTTCCGGGAAGGTCGATGAGGCCGCTATAGGGATTGATGTTGGTGTTCTCGATCGCTTCGGCGCAAAGCGCCTTTATGCGGTCGGGGACGCTCTTTGAAGCATCGATCATGATGACGTCATTTTTGAAGAAGTGTGTGCAGAGTTCCTTGAAGACCCCCGGCTTCCCCGCCGGGATCTCGGCAAGAGACCTCAGGCCTTTCATGCAGCCGTCCACTGCTTCTTCGTACGATGCGATCGTATTTTTCACACCGTCGCTTTCGAAGAGGATATTTGCGACAGCGTCGAACTCGTCCGCGCAGATCTCTATGCCGCTGTCATTGAAGTATTGCGCAAGAGAGAGCGAAGCTGAGGTTTCTACCGTCTGTTTGAAAAGGTCTGTGTGGTAAATGTTCTCGCGGTTCTCCGATATCACGCGGTAGATGGCGGCGCAGAACGGATCGGCCATGCTCTGTTCCTTTATGGCGCTGGTCATTATCTTCTCCAGCTCAGACTCTCCTTTCTTCAGCGACAGACCCACGGTTTCGCTGATCGTTTCCATGAATGCTTTATCGTCTGTCATGTCGACCGGTATCCGGACGGTCCCCAGCGCTTTCGAGGTGCCGATGCTTACTGCGGCGGTGTTGATGGCGTTCCTGAACCATTCCCTTATCTCGTTGGTATTGTCTCTGTAATCGCTCTTGAATTTCGATATCCCTTTCCATTCCATCAGGTCGACCGACGGATAGCTTGCCGTGAACGAAATGACAGGGATTGCGAAGTCATTTCCGCCGACCGAGGCGGTAAGGCTCGGTGTTCTGACGGAAACGGTCTTTCCGCTGAACAGGAATCTGTATCGATCTGCATCGAATCCGCCGTCGGCCAGCGCCTTTTCGATATAGGGAGCGGCGGAGAATTCGTTCTTTCCCGAAAAGAAACCGCTGACAGAATCCCAAGCATTCTTCATGTTGTCAAGGACCATATCGGCGCGGTCGATGGCCAGATCGCCGCGGAGATAGTCGAACCACTGCAGCATCAGATCGTCCATTATTGAAATGAGTGCCTGCGAGTATACTGCTGACAGGTCGATCTCCACATAACCGTCCTTCGGCACGAAAAGGTCGGCAAGGTCAACTTTTTTCATGTCGGCACCGATGTCTTCCGAGGCGCAGCGGAAAACAAGCATCTCAAGCACGTTCAGGGAGCTGCTGTATGCCGCCTTGACATCTTCTGCTGTGATTATCGACATGGTGCCCATGCTTCCGTACTCGGAAAGCGCGCCGTATCCGTTCAAAACCCTGTACTGGGCAAGGGCCGTAAGCTGATGGGTCATCATCTGGGCTAGGGCGGAGCCCTCTCCGGATACCATGTTCTCAAAAAGCGACCCTTTTTCTGCGACCAACGGCAAAGCGCAGGTTCCGTCAGTGGAAATAAGGGAAGTTCTTTGGGAGGTCCCGGATCCGGAGATGAATGTTGCGGTATAATGGCCGGTCGCTTTCAGGAAGGATGGTGTGAATCCCTCTGCAAAAATATCTGATGAGGCCATTTTCAGGCACTCGGCCTCAAGGACAAAATCATAGTCTCTGATAGAAACCGTAACTCCTTTATCGGCTCGGGGGAAGTTCGTTCTCATCCATTGGTCTGAAAGTTTCCTGAATGATTCCTCCCGCTTCTCCAACGGCCCCCCGTCAGGATCGGTGCTTATTTTGAAGATCAGTTCCCCCAACCCTCTCTCGATGAACGTCTCCGTGCTGTCTATCGCCGTGTCTAGCGAACCGAGTTCCGTTACGATGCTGTCTGCGGTGTCCTCTATGTCCTTCGCCTGCGAGATCATCACTCCGTAAGCGGATCCCAATATCAGCAGCACCGCCGCGATGGCTACGAACGGCATACCGCCGTCCTTTGACCTTTTT
>WQTN01000031.1 GCA_009786295.1 Methanomassiliicoccaceae archaeon | reverse complement strand
CAGGTCATCCCCGCAGTAAGGGATGGCATATACGGCGCGATGTGCGAGGCGGGAAGGACCCTCATGGAACCAATGACAAAAGTATTCATCAGCGTTCCGCCAGACTATATGGGGGGAGCGGTAAATCTAATAAACCAGCGCCGCGGGACGATCCTGGAAATGGGCCAGGACGGGGCAGACTCGACAGTGTCTGCAGAATGTCCCATAGCTGACATGTTCGGATTCGCATCAGACATACGCGGGTCCACACAGGGCCGCGCGCTCTGGTCCACAGAGAACGCAGGATTCAAACAGTTGCCGCCTGAGCTGCAGAAGAAGGTCGTCACGGAGATCAGGACCCGTAAGGGAATCAGCCCTGAGCCGTATGACGCCCGCTACTACTCAGGTCTGTAAACTTTAAATATAAACACCTTATCGCAGAAAAACAGACCTATAAAGTAGGAGGTATGAAAATGGCAGACAAAGAGCACATGAACCTGGTCATCATCGGACACGTCGACCACGGGAAATCCACCCTTACCGGAAGGATCCTCCTGGAGACGGGTGCGATCGAGCCCCACCTGGTAGAGAAATACAAAAAAGAGGCGGAGGAGAAAGGTAAAGGATCCTTCTACTTCGCATGGGTCATGGATGGCCTGAAAGAAGAGAGGGAGAGAGGAGTTACGATCGATGTAGCGCACAAGAAATTCTACACCGAGAAATACTACTTCACGATCATCGACGCCCCCGGCCACCGTGACTTCGTCAAGAACATGATCACCGGAACCTCGCAGGCCGACGCAGCCGTTATAACCTGCTCCGCAATCGAGGGACCGCAGGCACAGACAAAAGAGCACGTCTTCCTTGCGACCACACTCGGCGTCAGGCAGATCATCGTCGCCGTCAACAAGATGGACGCAGTGAAATACGATGAGGCCAAGTACAAAGAGACGGTCGCCGCAATGACCAAGCTCATGCAGATGGTCGGAATCAAGACCGACACAGTCCCGTTCATCCCCGTATCCGCAATGGCCGGGGACAACATCAAAACGAAATCCGCGAACACCCCCTGGTACAAGGGAATGACCATTCTTGAGTCCTTTGACACCCTGAAGGTACCGGAGAAACAGACGGACAAGCCCCTCAGGATGCCTATCCAGGACGTATACACGATCACAGGTATCGGAACCGTCCCCGTAGGAAGGATCGAGACCGGCATGCTGAAACCGAACATGAAGGTCATGTTCGAGCCCTCGCATGTCCCTGGTGAGGTCAAATCCATCGAGATGCACCACGAGCAGCTGCCCCAGGCAGGCCCCGGCGACAACGTCGGATTCAACGTGCGTGGCGTAGCGAAGAATGATGTGAAGAGAGGAGATGTAGCAGGCCCGGTGGACAACCCGCCGTCCGTTGCAAAGCAGTTCACCGCTCAGATCGTGGTCCTGAACCACCCCTCCGTGATAACGGTCGGATACACACCCGTGTTCCACTGCCACACGGCCCAGGTCGCGTGCAGGTTCGTCGAACTGGTCAAGACCATCGACCCCAAGACGGGTCAGGCCAAAGCGGAGCACCCCGACTTCCTGAAGACCGGAGACATCGCGATTGTCAAGGTCGAGCCCACGAAGCCCATGGTCATCGAGACGGCCAAGGAATTCCCCCCGCTCGGAAGATTCGCAATCCGTGACATGGGACAGACGGTCGCTGCCGGCATGTGCATCGAGGTCCAGAAGGCCAACTGAGGCCCTCTGACCACAATCCAAAGGGATAACACATGTCACAGCGCGCAAGAATCTCTCTAAGCGGTACGGATCCGGCAAAGGTCGACAGCGTCTGCGCCCAGATCAAAGGGATATCCCAGAGAACCGGCGTGGACATACGCGGCCCGGTCCCGCTTCCCACAAAGAAACTCAAGGTACCCTGCAGGAAAAGCCCTGACGGGGAGGGAAGCGAGACATGGGACAGATGGGAGATGCGCATCCACAAGAGGCTCATCGACCTGGATGCCGACGAGAGGGCCCTCAGACAGCTCATGAGGATCCAGGTGCCGGACGGCGTGAACATAGAGATAGTTCTTCGCAGCACTTAAACAACTTAAACCCAACCCCTTTTATTTTTTGTTATTTCTGCCGCATTCAGTTCTTTGCAGCTTGCAATATTCATGAAACAAATTGGCAGCAGGCAGACCCAGAGTGAATATTCTTTTGATATCGGACAGAGTTTTTATCATAAGTAAAATATATTTCATTTTTAAGTCCAATAAAGGCTGATAATAAAATATACTTTAAAATCAGAACAAATTAAATATCTGAAAAGAAATTATTCTATACTTATTCTGATATAATAATAGCAGAATAATATACGGAGACAATTCAATGCTGATCAAATCATCAACCGCTCTCAGAACAGATTATGCCAATATCTCTAAATTGGCACACGAACGTGCTGAACCGGTATATATCACAAAAAATGGCGAGGGCGATCTGGTGGTGATGAGTTTGGAAGCCTTTGAAATGCGGGAAGAGATGTACCGCCTCAAATCGCGTTTATATGTCGCTGAACAACAGCGTACAGAAGGTGCAAAAACCCGCTCGCTTGATGATGCCGAGAAGATGCTGCGGAGCATCATCAATGAATAAGTACAGAGTAGAAGTTCTGCCCCTCGCGTGGAATGACCTGCGCGGGATTGGCGAATACATAGCACAGAACGATTCCGCAGCAGCAAACAGTGTTGTGGAAAAGCTCATAGTGTCTTTACGGCGTTTTGAAACATTCCCGTTGTCCGCACCATTTGTACCGGATACAGAACTCTCAAAAGAAGGATATCATGTTTTGGTGTGCGGCAGATATCTTTGTTTTTATCGTGTTGAAGATAAAGAGGTCTTTATTTATCATGTCACGCACAGCGCGATGAACTACCCGGTCCTGTTGAGATCCCTGAGTTCCAAAAAGACGGAAGGGTAAGGTCAAGAGCGTACGTCCGTATGGCTATACGATCAAAGCCATTCAGGTATGTGGTCAAAGCTCCCCTAACTATCACAATGCGGACACCACCGCGATGATTTCCGGAGACAAAACACTTTTCCGTCTCCCGCTGGGACGGTACCGGATATGTTGAGTTTGCGAAGGAACGGTTTCGGCTGCGGAACCGCTCCTTCTTTGTCAAATCGTTTATTGCTGTTTCATCTTCCTCCGTTGTCTTCGTAAGCCCTGTCGAACCTGAAACCGACCGCGGTCTGGATCAGCGCCTACGGAAGGTTGGACACCAATGGTGTTCATCCTCCATGCGGCGCTGAAGGCAGGTCCGGATCTTCCGTGAGGAAGAAGATGATCGCCGAGATCACGCGACGGTCAGTGTCATGCTCTAAGGATCAAAGCTGTCTTTGATATCCTCTCCTCAGCGCTTTCTGAAACGGTTCACTCCGACCGCGACCGCGGCGATGCCTGCGAGCACTGCGATCATTGCGCAGATCAGGCCGATGGCCGATCCGCCGCTTTCGCTGACTCCG
>WQTN01000030.1 GCA_009786295.1 Methanomassiliicoccaceae archaeon | reverse complement strand
GATCACGTCGCAATATCCGTCCACCATTTTGATGGTGTCCGCAAGGGTCTCTCCCTTTGACATAGAGGTCATGGACATCTCGGAAACATCTATAACGGTGCATCCAAGCCTCCCGGCCGCACTCTCGAACGATAATTTCGTTCTGGTCGAAGGTTCAAAGAACAGGTTGCCGAGAACCTTGCCGTCCAATACCTTCTTTACCTTCTCGCCCCTGGCGTAAGGTATCATCTTTTCAGAAAGATCAAGCAGACAATTTATCTGCTCTCTGTCGAGGTCGCGTATGGAAACAAGGTCTTTGTCATAGAAGTCCATGTCTCCTTATCTTAACCGCACGATATAACTTTTATTCCTCTGAGGCTCTATGAAAACGCTCTCAGAGGCATCTTCATTTTTATATGAGCAAAAGCCGGGAGTATGATAAGCGATAATAATACTGAAACTTTATAAATTGGGGCTCCGTACTAAAACTAAGAGTTCACCATATACTGAACGAAGGAGCGGATGATAATGAAAAAACTAATACTTGTTTTATCGCTGGCAATAGTGTTCACTGCTGCGATTGTATGCATAGTAGCTTTCTCCGCTCAGAACGATCATGAAGACAGTGAAGGCGATTCTTCTCTGCTGCCGTTGAGTGCAAAAATGGAAATGGAAATAAAAAAAGATTTCTTTAACAAATATACAGCCAGTGTCCCCGAGATGACGATAGATGACGTAGAGATCTACGATTATTATGGAACATACAGCGGTTGTGTTGTGTTAAATATAGGGAGTAAGTTTTTAGGACGCATCACGCTGTGGGCAGAGGAAATAGATGGGCTGTGGGTTCCAGGCTTAGCCACTGCATGGAAAGGTGGAAATTTCTACAATCTGCACGAAGCATATAACCTCTGTCTGCTGACAAAAGATGACATAAGCGAAATCAGTTCGCATTTCATTCGGCAATAATAACTACTTTCGGTAACAACTCCTACATCTGTGATCGCGGTGCTTAGAGGTCGTTTCTCTGTGGCAGATGAAACTGAACACTTCCGAGGCAATGTGGGAATATTAATTAATGCCCGATGACTCGTGGTGGCATGCTAAACGTCATCGGGAGGTCACACAGAGGAAGGGTGTGCGAATACTCCAAAGGGGACTGTTCGATAAGGACGCCCTTCATCGCAAGCGATTCCGATGACATCGTTCATATTTCAACTGGGCCGGAAGGAAGGGTTCTCCATTTCTTTGGTTCCGAGATCCCCATCGATCCGAAGCTGATGACCTCTGCGTCGTCAAGGGAAGACACTCTCCCGTTCTGTAAGAATGGAGTATGCGTCATGAGGCTGCCGTTCACTGAACATTCCGTTCCGGATGATGCGGAAATAGTTGTGGTCCCGAACGCATTCGAACTCAGGAAAGACGCAAGAAAGCTTGTGAACTCCGTCATAGAAATAAGGGAAAAGATAGGATACAACAGACTTCTCTGCATGTTCGGCATTGCCGAACCGTCCACCCTCTCGCTGCTGGCGTACATGGGCGTGGATGTGTTCGATGATTCTTTGGCAAAAGCTGCAGGCCGCAAGATGGTGCGGCTTATCCCGGAGGGAGAGATATGCGCAGACAGGGATGTGTCGGTTGAGAATATCGCCGATCTTAAGGAAGAGTGTGAGAAGGTTTCTGTGTTCACAGAATCCGAGAGGCTCAGAGAATTGGTGGATCAAAGGGCATCGTCTTCTCCTTCATCAGTGGCCGCTCTGAGGATATTCGACGATATCGGTTATAGATATCAGGAGGAATGCTGTTCGACCGTCGGGACGAGATTCGCGTGCAATACAACACAGTCCCTCAGAAGACCGGACCTGAAGATATATCGCGAAAAGATCTCCGAAAGATACAGAAAGCCGGAGCATAAGCGTATTTTGCTGCTGCTTCCCTGTTCAGCAAAGAAACCCTATCACATATCAAAGACGCACAAAGCATTCGCATTTGCGATACACACCGCTCAGCACGACACCCTTGTGCATGAGGTCATCGTGACATCTCCTCTCGGAATAGTGCCGAGAGAGCTTGACATCTTCTACCCAGCCAATTCGTATGACATACCGGTCACCGGAGAGTGGAAATGCCAGGAAAGGGAGATGATAAGGTCAATGGTGTCAGGCATACTTTCGCAGGGCTATGACAAAGTGATATGCCATCTGGGAGAAAGCGCGGATCTGGTAAGAGGCTTGGCGGAAATGGAGGAGACCGTTGTGGGAGACCCCACTACTCCGGCGTCGCTTAGGAATTTGGACGAAGCTCTCAGAAGGGCGGCCAAAGGGACGGAGCCCGCCGACTACTCAATTGAAAGGATAGGATCGGTAAGGTCGATACTCTCATTCCAGTTCGGACGAGAGGCCGCCGATGCGCTGATGGGCGGCAGCAGCTATGCAATAGGGAAGTTCCCCTATTGGAAGATAATGAGGGATGACCCCAGAAGCAAGGACAAGGTCCAGCTTGGAATGCTCACGCCGGAAAGAGGTATGATATCCCTTACGGTCGAAGGTGCGGAGATCATTGCCGGAGTTGGAAAGAATACAGTCGAAATGACGGAATTCGAGATGAAAGGGAATCTTTTCGCTGTTGGTGTGGTGAATGCCGACCCTGGGATCAGGCCAGGCGATGAAGCTATCGTCACCCTCAAAGGGGATGTTGTCGCGGTCGGTGTCGCAATGATGTCCGGCAGGGAGATGGTCGATCTCAAAAGAGGGATAGCCGTCAAGATAAGACACAAGAGGAAATGATCACTTTCAATTTTGGTGCTGGTGCAATCATTATCGGTTGATGTAATTTCGGTACTTTCGGGTACTTTCGGAGACCTCCCCCGCTTTTCTTAATATACTCTCCCGTCAATAATGATATTGAAGACCGCAGTGCATCCCCAAAAGCACAGATGATCTTCAGGAGAAACGGGGCAAGCATCCCATTCCATCCCCCCGTTATCCTTTCTCTTTTTCTTCAGCTATCTGAGGATCTTTCTGATGTCTTTTTGCCTATTCTTGAGAATCCGATGCTTATGAGAATGCCTACGACCAGTGCAACTGCACCAAATGCAATGTCAGCGACGGTCGGTTCGGCGGATATGGTCTCCCATACTATCACAAGGATGGAACCTATCGTTAAGCCTAATATCACCATGTACGTGGATTTGCGGAATTTGGTAAGGGCACGATGGACAACCTTGGCGAAACCGATAAGGCCGAAGAATATGCCGATCACGAAAGGGACCATCAAAACGATGTCGAATGAGGCAATCGTTTCTATTAGGGGAGGATACAGACCGATGGCCAAAAGCACCGTGGCGCCGCTTATTCCCGGAGCGAGATGCGATATGGCAAAGATCACGCCGACGATCAGCATGTAGATGCAGGACATCATGTCGTGTGTGAGTACTATTTCTTCCGATTTCTGCATGGACAGGGCCAAGAACA
>WQTN01000029.1 GCA_009786295.1 Methanomassiliicoccaceae archaeon | reverse complement strand
GATCCAGGTCGGCGGAACGGATATCCACGGATGCAGGGCGTGCGGTTCCTGCGGGAAAACGAAGAATATGCGCTGCATTATGGATGACGACATAATCAATCTCTGCGTGCAGAAAATGGCAGAGGCGGACGGAATAATAATCGGGTCGCCGACATATTTCTCTGATGTCACTTCTGAAGCGAAAGCACTGATAGACCGCACCGGATACGTCCTGAAAAGGAACGGTACCCCTCTCAAAAGAAAGGTAGGTGCGGCCGTAGTGGCCGCAAGGCGCACCGGCGGCATGTGCGCGTTCGATACAATCAACCATTTCTTCACAGTGAGCGAGATGATAACGGTCGGCTCGTCCTATTGGAATGTCACTATCTCTGGGTTGGAAGGGGATTATGAAAAGGATGAAGAGGGAATCAGGACCATTAAAGTTCTCGGAGAGAACATGGCTTGGCTCCTGAAAAAGATCAAAGAGGAATGAGTTTGCCCGCTTCCAAGAAAAAGATACTGATAGTGATAATGGACGGTCTGGGGGACAGAGGCTGCAAAGAACTGGGCGGACTGACCCCCCTGCAGGCCACAGACACCCCCAATCTGGATTGGTTCACTAAGAACGGGATATCGGGGACCTGCGATACCGTCGACATCGGCGTCTGTCCTGGAAGCGACACGTCTCATCTCTCTATTTTGGGATACGATCCGCTGGAAGTGTACACAGGGAGAGGTCCGTTCGAGGCGGCCGGAATAGGGCTCATCGGCAGAAAGGGGGATGTGGCGTTCAGATGCAACTTCTCCACTTGCGATGACAACCTGAATGTCACTGACCGCCGTGCCGGAAGGATAGATAAACCAGATACAACGGAACTCGTCAAAGCTCTTGCAGGAATAAAGATCAACGGGATCGAGGCAGTGGTCAAAGAAGGCACTGAGCACAGGGCAGCACTGATATTAAGGGGAAACGGCCTGAGTGCGGAAGTTACAGATGCCGACGCTCATGATGTCGGGCCGCTCCGCCTTTCGAAAGGCAAAGTGCCGGAAGCGGAATTTACCGCGATGGTCCTCAACGAGTTTGTCAGAGAAACACATAAAAGACTCAAAGACCACCCTGTGAACAAAAGAAGGGCCGCCGAAGGGCTCCCTCCCGCCAATATCCTTTTGCCCAGAGGGGCGGGGTCTTTCCCGAATATACAATCATTCCCGGAAAAATACAGAATGAAAGCGGCCTGTGTCGCAGGTGTGGGAATGATAAAGGGCATATGCGGAGTATGCGGGCTGGATGTGATAGATCTGCCAGAGGATTGCACCGGAGGGGTCAATTCTAACTTCATTTCCAAAGCAAAGGCTGTAATGAAAACACTGGAAAAGTACGATTTTGTTCTTATGAACATCAAAGCGCCTGATGTCTGCGGGCACGACGGCGATCCGAATCTGAAATGCAGCGTGATACAGCGCCTGG
This sequence comes from Methanomassiliicoccaceae archaeon, assembly GCA_009786295.1. Lineage (GTDB taxonomy): Archaea > Thermoplasmatota > Thermoplasmata > Methanomassiliicoccales > Methanomethylophilaceae > Methanoplasma. The sequence goes on along the minus strand of WQTN01000029.1, from coordinate 1,977 downwards.
ATGAGATGGCAGGATACTTCAAGGATAATTTCAGAGACGATATGGTGATCGTGTTCACTGCAGATCACAGCACACCCTGTTCACTCGGGGACCACAGCGCCGATCCTGTGCCCATAACCATCTACACGCCGGGAAATGTGAAAGACGTTGCTGCGGTCTTCAGCGAATCCGGGTGCGCACAGGGGCGCATCGGGCGCATAAGGGGCATTCACATCATACCGATATGTCTGGACCTTGCCGGCAGGACAGAAAAGTTCGGTGCATGATCAGTAGAACTTCAGATCGACAGTAATGGATCCTCCGTAAGTAACAGTGTATTCTTTCGTTGACCCGGAAACAGGATCACCTCCGGTTTCTCCAATCTTTACAGTTTCGCCCCGATAATCGATCGTCAGACAATACGCCTTGGGTCTGTGCGTAAGGGAATCTAGAATGCTTTTAATGTATTCTATCGCTTTTTTATCCCCGGTAAGGATGCTGAATGCCACTGCGTCTGGCATACTTATGAGGCCGGAATCGTCGATTTCGGTCAGATCGCAGATATGCAGTTTTGCTGAGAAAATGCTTTCAGAAACGGACGTTGCATCAGTGGAAACAGGTTCTTCGCCGCTGTAGGCAAAGAGAGCGGATACAGCGATACCCAGCACCACAATGAATATCATCGCGTCCACCATCGCCGTCATTCCTTTTTTGTTCCTCATACGCATACTGCCACCTCGATTATTGCCGGTATCTGCCTGCCATCGGAGGAGTTCAGGAGGAAAACGAACTGTTCGCTGCTTATTCTGCCGTCCATGTTCCCTATCGTGATGCGCTTTCCTTCGAACCTGAGTTCTCCGGGCACTTCGCAAATGACAGTGATGCCTTTGTATCCGTGTCTTTCCATTTCAGCTATCAGACGCATCTCAATATCTCCTTCCACCTCTCCCTCTGAGAGAGAAAGGTCGCTGAAGATCCTGTGGTCGACTGTTGCAAAGTTGTCTTCCTCTTCGGCGGCGTTCAGCACGACCACGCCCAAATACAGCGTGAGCGAAAGCGTCACAGCCATCGCCGCCATTATCGCTTCAGGGAATCCGAGATCCCCTCTTTTGTTGAATTTCATATTGGGTCTCAGTGTGTGCAGGGTATAAAGGAAAACTTCGTACAGTTAGCTTACGCCGCGGAGATAATGCCCGTAATTGATAGAGCCGCACATCTCCGTTATCTTTCCTTTTTTACTGATGTCCCGTTCCCCGAATGCAGACGCGACCGCTCTTGCCAGAGGGGCCGGCCGTTTCCTCAGGTCGATGCCGAAGGAATCCATTCCCATGGAACCGAGTTCGTCCAGATACTGAAGCAGAAGAAGATCTGAAGAGTTCAGTATGTGCGCCAGGCCGCGGTCGTCCCTGTAAACTGGGAATTCATGCCCAAGTTCGTCTCTCAGTGTCCCTGCTGCAAGTCCCGGGTCCCTTGTGCACATGAGCTCCGTCCTTCCGAACACCAGCATCTCTATTCTCCCAGAATAGTGTTCCGCGATCTCACTTATCTCATTTCTTGAGAGTTCCGGCGACAGAGCGGTCTGGTAGGCTGCTTCCGGGAAAAAGGAATTGAACATATTTAGGTAGCAGCTTCCGTACATCCTCTTTCCGAGAGAACGGCGGATCTGGTCCGGAGTGTTCACCATTACTCCATCATACGGCAGTTCGGGATACGGCAGCGGATCGAATCTCGGGAGGTTAGCTGCGAATGCCACCCCATTCTTTCCGCATATCTTCTCGGCGGCATCTGTGCTGTCGTTAAGATCATAGTATATTCTGTCCGCGTATTCCAGAACCTCATCCAGAACTTTAAGCGAACTTATGTAGAATGAGATCTCGGGGTCTTTCGCTTTTCTTCCGGATTTTCCCAGTTCCGTCTGGCAAGACTTTCTCTTTTTATTACCTTTTAATTCAGGAACCTCTCCGATAAGGTTCTTTATCTCATCGATACGGGGATCGT
>WQTN01000028.1 GCA_009786295.1 Methanomassiliicoccaceae archaeon | reverse complement strand
TGAAGCATGGCCTCGACGTCCCCTATCCCGGAGATCCCGGCCGCGCCTCCGTGGCCGCCGCCGTCCGTATCCGTCTCTCCGCTTATCCCGCCGACGATATTGCCGAGATGGATCCCCTTCCTGACGGCATCCTGCGTGGCTCTGGCACTTATCCTGAACTCCTCGTCTCTCTGAGAGCCGACAAAGGCGACATCCGCACCACCCATCGTAAAAACCCTGCAGGATGATGCCTCAAAGCTTCCTCCGTATGAGATGGAGACGATCATATCGCCGACATGGTCGAACTTTACTCTCCCGAGCGCTTTCATCACGGCGATCCTCTCTGATATTGTCATTTGGGATCTAGTCAGATTGAACACTTCGTCCATGTGTATGCCCTTCATCTGAAGCAGGTCCGCGAAGGACCTCATCATATCCGGTCTGGCATATTGGAAGTGTCCGCTGTCGGTAAGCATCCCTCCCAGTAAAGCCAGGGCCGCATCTCTGGGTATCTCTACGCCGGCAGATTCGATCACTTTCATGATTATCTCGCAGCATGATACCTTCGTGTCGTCGCAAAGGAAATGCATCCCGTTCCATTTGCCTGTGGGTTTATGGTGGTCGATTACCAAGCTCCCGGCAGGCACCTCTTTGGGAAGAGGTTTCAGCTGTTCAGGAGAAGAGGTATCCACCACAACGACAAGATCATAATCTTCTATGTCCAGATCTTCATATACTGTGATGTTGAGCTTCTCCGCTACCAGGCCGGCGACCCTGTCAACGCCGCCCGGCGCGAAGATGTCTCCTTTAGGGAAACAGACGGAGAGGGCAAAGGCAGATCCGATGGCATCCATGTCCGCATTCCCGTGGACAAGAATGACCTTCTTCTCTGCCTTCAGCAGTTCCGCCGCTTTCCCGATCATGTTTTCTTTCCTCTGGAGAATGCCTTTGACATCTTTGCGGCCTTTGTACCGCCTAGACCTGTCAGCAGGATATCCGATTTGTACAGTCTTACAGTGATCAGTATGATCACAACGGTAAACACCACCAGATACGCGATGCCTGCAAGGACCAGGGTCATATTGCCGAACATAAGGTTATTCATGACCATCATCGGGTGCGAGAACGGGATGGCGAACAGGACAGCCTGCATGACTCCGGGCAGATCGCTCCAACTTGTGAACATCGTGATGAACATAGGTATCATGGCAAGGACGCTGATGGGCAGCATCATCGTCTGCGATGCTTTGTAGTTCTTGGTGAATGCGCCGAGGACCATACATATCCCGAGGGCACAGAATATCGCCAGGAAGATCATCACAGCTATCAGGATCCAATCTGTAAGGCCTATGCTGAGGCCGTACTCCTGAAGATCGGCACCTCCTGCGGAACCCATGACCCCTCCGATATAGAACGACATGCCCACCATGTATGCCATACCGTAAATGAGCCCCACGATCGCCGCAGCAAGCAGTTTGCCGCTTACAATGGTCGTTCTGCTCATAGGCATCGTGAGGAGGGTCTCAAGGGTCTTGTTCTCCTTCTCGCCGCCCATTGAGGAAATGACCATGCCGCCGATGACCATTATGATCAACATGATCACGATAGGCACCATCATTGTCTGGCTCATTATCGATGTGGAGAGTTCTATCGGCGTGACTCCCGTATGGATCTCTCCGTTGATGTATATGTACTGGGCGTCTTCGGTGCCTATTACAGGAGCCAGCAGGAAGCCTGCATCAGCGCTGCCTATGCCCTTTGAGATCAGTTCGTATGAGATACTGGTGGATATCCACGGGATCGCCGTAGATGATACCGCCGATGTCGCGGACCCCAGGAGCCCGCTGTTTGTGAAGATGTTATATTCCTCGATCACAGCTGTTTCCTGACTGTTTATGCTTGCAGTGAAACCCTTCGGTATTCCGAAAGCACTTGCAAGCCCTTTATCTATCATCTCTTCTGTGATCGCTAACTTATCATCAAATGAGCTTTCCAGCATGATAACATATTCTAATGCCTCTTCGTGAGTGATCCCATATGTTTTTTCGTAGAACTCATATATCGAGTCGATAGCAAACTCCGACCATTCTCCGACGGTGCCGTCATTTGCGATATCGCCATTCACGACGCCTATCTTTGTGGGAGCGGTCGCGTTCTCCACCTCGCCGCCGATGAGGGTCCCGACCCCCATGAATATGATGACCATCACAACGATCGAGATTATCGTTCCTGGGGCGAGAAGCTCTTTGATCTCTTTTTTTGTCAGATTCAAAAGATGGTTCATCCTTTCACCGCCTTTACGAATACTTCTTCCAGATTGTCCGCTTTGTATTCTTCCTTGAGGTCCGCGGGAGCGCCGGTCAGGATGATGCGTCCTTCGTTGATCATCGCGATCCTGTCGCAAAGCATGTCCACTTCGAACATGTTATGCGAGGACATAAGAACCGTTACTCCTCCTTTCGCGATGTTCCTGATGATCTCCCTTGTGTTATACGCGTTTATCACGTCAAGGCCGGATGTGACCTCATCCATTATCGCTATCTTGGGAGAGGACATGACCGCCCTTGCGATAAGGAGCCTTCTTGCCATACCCTTGCTGTATGTATCTATCTTTGAATCTATCCTGTCTCCGAGGTCCGCAAGATCAATGCCTTTGCTGACCATTCTTTCGAATTCTTCGCCGTCGGCAAAGAATCCGGCCATGAACCTCATGTAGGCTCTGCCGGTGAGCCCTCTGTATGCTCCTGCATCCTCAGGAAGATAGCTTATGACCTTCCTAACATCATCTGCTTTCGTTGCGACATCGTGGCCGCATACCTCAATGCTGCCGGACGTCAGCCTAAGGAGAGTGGATATCATGCGGAGCGTGGTGGTCTTGCCGGAACCGTTCGGACCGATCAGACCAAAGACCTCGCCTTCTTTCACAGAGAAATCGATTCCTTTGACCGCTTCAAATTCGCCATATGATTTTCTTACGTCCTTCAAGACAAGTGTGTCCATGTTATTTCCTTCTTTATTACTTTGATAGCCCCTCAGTGTTTTTTCTAAATGGTTTCTACAGCCCGAAAGCTATATTCACCTTTCTGTGTTCTTGCTAATGAGCATATAGAATATAGAATGTGCTGTCGCATTTAACCCGTTCAGACGGGCCGATCCTCTTTATCGGGCAATGGCGCTTACATTATGTTAAAAAAATCCCACGCCGAATGATGTTTGGGAAATGTGTTTGTTGAAGAGGTTTATTCCTGTCCCATCGCTTTGTTGATGGTTTCCTGAAGGGACTCGTACTTCTCGCGGAGTGCCTTCTCCTGACGCTCAAGACCCTTGATCCTTATTTCGAGGGTCTCGATCGATTCGTCGAGGTCGCCTTTGATCTTTTCCTTATCTTCCACTTTGATAAGGAGGGAGCCGGAGCTTTTGTAAACATCGCCGGTGGCTTTCG
>WQTN01000027.1 GCA_009786295.1 Methanomassiliicoccaceae archaeon | reverse complement strand
CTCCGTCCCTGCAGTATTGCATCTCAGGGAATATCAGTCCCCCGTTCTCCTCCCCCCCGAAAACAGCACCCGTTTCGATCATCTTCCTGGCAACTATCGGTGAGCCTACTGCCGTATACAGTATCTCGCCGCCGGATCCATTGACAACCTCTTCTATGAGGGACGATGAACTGACCGGTGTCACGACCAGCCTCTTTTTCTTTGAAAGGATGTATTTTGATATGAGTGCCAGGCTCTTATCTCCGCTTACATACTCGCCGTCACCGGTTACGAACACGCATCTGTCTGCGTCACCGTCATGCGCTATGCCGAGATCAGACTCCGTGCTCCGGGTCAGATGGAGGAGATCCGTGAGATTCTCTTCGGTGGGTTCGCTCGGATGTCCGGAGAACTCCCCGTGCGGATCGCAGTTGATCGCAACAACCTCAACATTCAGTTTCTTCAGGAGAAGCGGCGACGTCTCGTAAGCTGCACCGTTCGCACAGTCCAGACATACCTTGAGCCCCGCTTTCCTTATGACATCGGCATCCACCTTTGAGATCACGGCGTCCACGTATTCCTCTCCTGCGCCGCCGACCCTGCACATTTTCCCTATTGAGTTCCAGGGCGCACATGGAATCTTTTCGGAATACCTGGCCTCGATCCGCTCTTCCTCTTCACGGCTTGCTTCGGTCCCATCGGACGATATGCACTTTATACCGTTGAACTGAGGGGGATTATGGGAGGCGGTGATCATTACCCCTCCTTTCACGTTGTCATGTGTCTTGATGTAGAACTGTATCGCAGGGGTAGGCAGGACTCCGAGATCTATGACGTTCACTCCCACGGACATCAGTCCCGAGGACACTGCCGTTTTAATCATGTCTGCAGACATCCTTGTGTCTGTGGCTATCGCCATTGTGCCTCTTATTGTCGAACCTATGGCCCTTCCCATCTGAAGTGCCAGATCTGAGGTCATATCCATATTGACGATTCCTCTGACTCCGTTCGTTCCGAAAAGTCTCTCTGGCATAACATCCTCTCTGCGGCCGACATCATTGATACGTCTAACTGTATCTCAGCCGTCCCTGAATCTGCATCGGGTCATTCGATTAATATATTTGGGATGACCGTTTTTCAGGATACCAGCAGAACAATGTCTGTATTCTGCTCTGTCAATAGCCCGGTTTGCCTAATAATCTGAACATGTTGTTCTTGAATTTCTCGACGCCGGGCTGGTCGAACGGGTTCACACCGAACAGGTACCCGCTGACCGCGCATGCCTTCTCAAAGAAATAAACCAAACTCCCGAACGAAGCCGCATCAAGGGCGGGAACCTCAACGATCAGGTTCGGAGTTCCGCCGTCCACATGGGCCTTTATCGCACTTATCATTGCGGTCTTGTTGATGTAGTCAAGGCTTTTATCAGAAAGGAAGTTAAGTCCATCCAGATCTTCCTCGTCGGTTTCTATGTTCAGGTTTTTCTTTGGAGTCTCAACACACAACACTGTCTCAAAAATATTCCTGATCCCGTCCTGAATATACTGTCCTATGGAATGCAAGTCTGTTGTAAAGTTGACAGAGGCAGGAAATATCCCATTCTGGCCTTTACCTTCGCTCTCGCCGTAAAGCTGTTTCCACCACTCGCCAAAATAGTGAAGATTAGGCTCGTAATTAACGAGTATCTCTGTCGTTTTGCTTTTTTTGTAGAGAACATTCCTGGCGGCGGCGTACAGGTAGCAGTCATTCGAGAACAGGTCTGGCGTGCTGTAGTCGGCGAATGCCTGTCTGGCACCCTTCATCATAGAGTCGATATCGATACCTGCCGTTGCGATCGGCAAAAGGCCTGCCGCTGTCAGAACAGAGTACCTGCCGCCTATGTTGCTGGGGATATCGAAGGCAGTATATCCTTTGCGGTCGGAAAGCTTTTTCAAGGCCCCATGATTTGTATCGGTCGTTGTGTATATTCTTTCGGCCGCACCTCTTTCTCCGTATTTCTCCTCCATATGTGTCCTCAGCATTCTGAAGGCCAAGGCAGGCTCTGTTGTGCTCCCGGATTTAGACACTACATTTAATGAGATGTCCCTATTTTCAATGATCTCCATAACTTCGGAGAGATAAGTCGAACTCATGCTGTTCCCTGCATAGATGATCCAGGGCCCGTTTCGTTTGCTCTTGTCCAGATGAGAGAAACTGTGCGAGAGCGCATCAATGGCCGCTCTAGCTCCTAAGTATGAGCCTCCGACGCCGACCAAAACCAATATCTCTGAATCGCTCCGGATCTTAGACGCACATTCCTTGATCTTTTCAAACTCCTCTTTATCATAGTTGTTTGGCAGATCGAGCCAGCCTGTGTGCTCATTCTCTGGTCCGTTGTCTTTGTGCAGATTATAATGCACAGAGTCCACTTGCGGCTTAAGGGATTCAAGTTCCTGCTCAGATACAAGATCCCCTGCATGAGTAAGGTCCAATTTCAGCATTCCCATAGACAGCTACCTCTGAGCGCAAATCGGTTTATGCATGGATGAACGGCATTATATAATAGACACATACGGATCTCACTGAAGCTATCAACAGCACTGTGTTCGGAAACTATTGCATTCTGCTTTTAGCTGTCTGCCATCGAGTCGATAATATTTATCGTTACGTCCCGCCGGCCCGGGCCGTGCGCATCGGACCAGACCAAGAGCATTCTGCATCTTCACCACGGCTCTGCCAAGACCAAACAGTTATCATCTCTATCGTACTTGGTATCGGTATGAAACATGCGCCGGAATGCATCCCCTGTTTGCTTGGGAGAGTGTTCTTTCAGTCTAAACTTCCAGGCAACGGAAGGGAGGCGGAATCCGTGCTGGCTGCATTGAGAACATGCGCCGAGGTCGTCTCCGAAGAGCCGAATTCGGCAAGGATGGCGACACATGTCCACAGAAGTTCTTATGCCGCCTTGGGGGTCAGGGATCCATACTTTGATCTCAAGGTGCGGGCCGATGAGACCGCAGCCCGCTATGAAGGCAGGATAAGGGCGTTCATTGACGGTTCTGACAACAGATTCAGGGCGGCGGTGAAGGTAGCGATCCTTGGAAACATCATGGACTTCGGAGCGGGCATGGCGATAGACAGCCCCGAAGAGATCGACGAGATATTCGAATCCCTGTTGGATATGGATTTAGAGGTGGATGATACGGAAAGGATGAAGGAGATCCTCAGATCCAGGAGCTCAGTGGTATATCTATTCGACAACTGCGGGGAATCCGTTTTCGACATACCTCTGATACAGCAGATACGCGGCATGGGGAACAGAGTGGCGGGGGTCGTCAGGGGAGAGCCGATACTCAACGACGTTACATTGGAAGATGCGG
>WQTN01000026.1 GCA_009786295.1 Methanomassiliicoccaceae archaeon | reverse complement strand
GCATGGGGAAACGGTCGAGGATACGGCAAAGGTCATGAGCAGATTCGCTCACGGCATAATGTACCGTGCCTACGACTACAAAGTGATGGATAAAATCGGAGAAACCGCCACAATACCGGTCATAAGCGGTCTGGATAATCTGGAACATCCCTGTCAGGCCCTCGCCGATATGGTCACTATCAAAGAGAAGAAGGAGACATTCCGCGGAAGAAAGCTTGTATATCTCGGGGACGGGAACAACGTATGCAACTCTCTTCTCTATTCGTGCGCTATAATGGGACTGGATATGGTGGCATGCTGCCCGGCGACAAGGATGCCGAATGCAGAGATAATGCTGGGCGCAGCACGCATAGCCGATGCGAACGGAAGCAAGATCATGGCGTCACACGACCCGATCGAAGCCTGCAAAGACGCAGACGTTCTCTATACGGACACATGGATCTCAATGGGAGACAGCACGCCGGAGGAAAAGGCGATCAGAATGTTCAGCATATATCAGATAAACTCTGAGCTGCTTTCGCTGGCAAAGGAAGACTGCATCGTCATGCACTGCCTGCCTGCCCACAGAGGCAATGAGATAACGGCAGAGGTCATGGACGGGCCGCAGAGTGTTGTGTACGATCAGGCGGAGAACCGCCTGCATGCTCAAAAGGCCGCGCTCTACTCTCTGCTCAGATGATCTGAGAAGAGACCAGGTCTTCCACGATATCCAAGAACTCCTCTTCCTTTCCGGTCGGAATGGTAGCTCCGGCGGCGACCTTATGGCCTCCTCCGTAGCCGCCTACTATCTCGGATGCCGTTTTCATTATGAACGAAAGGTCCAGGCCCCGGTCGGTAAGAGCCCGGCTGGCCCTCGCGGATACTTTCACTCCGTCGTCCGCTTCCGCGAATGCGAAGATCGGAAGTACTTTGTTCACATCCCCGGAATTAAGTAGCATTCCGGCGACTATGCCGACGACTGTCTCCTTTATTTCAGGGCCGGCGTCGAAGTATTGTACGAATCTGCGTTCTCTGAGGAGGCGGTTCTCTTTTATGTAGCTGATAGCGGAGGAGATGTGCTTTCTGTGATCCGACCGGTTCCTCTCTGCATCTTCCAGCGCAGTCATGTCGCCCATGCATATCCTCAGGCCGGTCTCAGCATCATCATACCTTCCGCATGAGTTCAATACTGTCGCGAACTCTTTCACGTCCTTCAGCCCTGTGCATGAATCATATCTTGTTATGGTATAGATCTCTCCGAACAGCCTTTTTCTCAAATCGTCATCGCCGACGAGCGAAAGCAGGCGTTCGGAGACAGATATTTTCTCCTCAGCGGCCAGGTCTCTCCAGGTCCTCGGTTCGCCGCCTTTTCTCAAAGGTATGCCAAGGTCGGCGAAGAGCGCGTTGCATCCAGGGCCGTTATCGCTTATCCCCGGGATCGGGGGATCGTTGCCGTACTGAAGGAACTGTATGAGCGGCCGATAATCCCGCCCGAAGTATCGGATATCATTATCCACGGCAATATCTCCTGCCGAAACAGCCTCCTCCATGATCATCCGGTTGAGGCCGATCAGTTTAGACTCTCTGTTGTCCTGAAGGTCGCCGACCGCACCCACTATGGCGAGATATGCAAGATCCCTGTTCTTTGGATCTATCGTCTTAGAAAGAAGGTATGTCATACCGGCGCCGCATATCTCGTACGATCCGGACACCCCGTATTCGTGGGGGTTCAGGTGGTGGATGCGGCCGAAGTCGTCAATGGATGTCTGTCCGCCCTTCCATTTTGGGTCTGGTACATGGTGGTCCGTAACAACGATCCCGTGTCTTTTGAACTCTGACAGGTAGGCGCTGCCCAGGTCGCAGATCCACACAAGGTCCTCTGCCGACCTGTTGATCGCGGCGACCGTATCTTCCGAGATCTTCTTTTCGAACAGTATCCTGTATCTTTTTCCCAGTCGGTCGAGGGTGGCGGAGGCGACCCCTCCGGACGCTATGCCGTCTGCATCGATGTGCGTTATGATCAGAACGTTCTCCGCAGACCTGACAGCGCCTGCGGCTCTCTCAAGATCCGCTGTGAGCCTGCTCATATTGGCGCTGTCCGCATCCATGTTATCTCTTGCCCCATCTGCATGACCGAACAAAAAGAAATACTATTGCATGGGACCGGATTAATATCAGCAACGACATTATGACGGCATGCGGTCGTATGAGATTCTTCCCGGCGTAAGGGTGACCAACGACAGGTGCCTGATACTGGACGACGGGCCCACAGCCGTCCTGGGAGATCTCCATCTGGGGTATGAGAGTGCCCTCGAAGAAGAGGGGATGTACATACCGAGGATGAACACAGAATCGATAAGGGACGCACTGAACAATGTCCTTTCGGAGTATGAGCCGAAGAGGGTCGTTCTTCTCGGAGACATAAAACACGATTTCAAAAGGTCCAAACGCGACGCGAAGGCCGAGGTAAAGAAGATAGCGGAACTTCTGATGGAAGCCACCGATGTGATAGTTGTGAAGGGGAACCACGACAACTTTCTGCAGAACATACTGTCCGAGATCGGATTGATGGCTGTCAACTATGTGGACATCGGAGGCTTCAGGATGGAGCACGGGCATGTGGACTCCAAAGTAAGGCCGGTGGTCATAGGGCACGAGCATCCCTCCGTCAGAATACCCGGTGCGATGAGCGGAGGCATGAAGATACACTGCTTCGTCCACCAGAGGAAGGATGGAGTGATAGTGCTCCCTCCGTTCAGCCCGTTCTCCGCCGGCAACGATCTGATGACCGATGGAAAATGCATCATGGCACCGGCGCTCAGCAGCTCCGATTACTCCGATGCGGATATTTACGGAGTGTCGGAAGTAGGGGTGATGAGGCTCGGAAAACTGAGAGAGGTCATGGACATAAACATTTGATATGCCTCCTTATTTTGCGTATAAAGGGCAATCCTACCTAATTAAATAAGAGTATTCTGTTAGGGAAGCAGGAGATATTTCATATGTCAATGACTCCAAGAGAAAGAATAATCTCAGCAATGAAACTGGAATCGCTCGACAGGCCGCCGGTGGCTGTTTTCACCCAGGCCGCGACCGTCACCCAGATGGATAAGGTCGGTGCAGCATGGCCCGAGGCACACAAGAAAGCAGAACTTATGGCAAAACTCGGAACAGCACAGGCAGACATTTTCGGATTCGAATGCGTAAGAGCACCGTTCTGTCTCACTGCTGAGGCAGAGAGGCTCGGATGCAGAGTGCAGGTAGATAAGAAGGATGCCGCGCCGATGATAAAGGAGCACCCGTTCAAATTTGACCCGATGTCGGGAGAATACGACGACCCCGCA
>WQTN01000025.1 GCA_009786295.1 Methanomassiliicoccaceae archaeon | reverse complement strand
TTTCTTCGGAGAGCATCCTGTTATCATGTCCTTGTTGAAATCGAACAGCACTTTTGTTTCGCCGTCCAGAACAAGCTTGAGCGCCATGGAGTCATCAATTTTCCCCACGACAGCGCCGGAACATCCCACTGTCTCGAACAGCGAAATGATCTCCTGTGAATTTCCGGGAGAGCATGCGAGCACGAATCCGCAACCCTGATAGGCGAGCAGCCATTGAATAAGGTCTACGCCTTTCGGGATGGGTATTTTATCGATGTTGACTGTCCCTCCTCTCTATGAAGATTCGAGCATCATCCCCAGAGTCCCCACGCTGCCCGGGTTACTCATATCTTTTGCTGCATGGGCAAGATGTTTTGAAGCGATGATAGACATCATTTCAACCTGCGCCTGAATGGCGGAAGCGTCCTTTTTCATCGTCGTCTCCCACGCATACTTCAGGCCCTCGGGGAAAGAACCATCCAGATCCATAACGAAGACGATATCATCCCCTTCTTCTGCGGTGCTGCTCAAGATGATATCTGACTTGGGCACCGTTCCCAAGATTGATATGTCGATGGCGTCGTATCTGCAGTCGGGATGGGTGTGCCCTCCCACAATGGGGACATTGAATTTCTTTACTGCCACTGACATGCCTTTCAGTATCTCATTGCAGATCCTGCTTTTTGAGAGTGAGAGTACATCCACCATCGCCAGCGGTTTGCCCCCCATGGCAGCTATGTCGTTGACGCTGACAAGGACCGCGAAATAACCTGCATAGAACGGATATGAGTTGACAAGAGACTCCATTATGCCGTCCGCAGCGAACAAAAGATAATCGTCGCCGTATTCTACCGCCGCGGCATCCTCTCCTTCGGAAGCCGCGATGCGGGAGAATTCCTTCGTGGGAAGAGATCCGACAATTCCGTGCACAGCTCTCTTGCGTGTCACGCCCGGAAATGTCCTTATAGCCTCGATGATGGCTTCCAAGGTCATAACCAACGGATACGCGCCAATAGATAAATAATGTACCCTTTGTTCAAAGCACAACTGCTGCTATTACCAGTATCAGCAGGAATATCATTATAAAAGACAGGCTGCTTGCTATATTCGAGGTCAAGTCTTCTCTTCTTTTGTGGTCTTTCATGCCAAGCCTTTCCAGAAGTGCGCTGAGGCCTCCCTGGAACACGAAACCTCCGTCGAAGGGATACGCAGGAATTGCATTGGACACACCCAGCATGATGTTGAGCCAGAATATCCAATAAAATGCGCTTATCAGCATCCAGAATGCGCCCTCCATCGGAACATCATACCACCAATGGACGCTTTGCGGTAACGGGGAGAAACCGTTGAAAGGCCCGCTAACATATGACAGCATATGAGAAATGCTGTCAGTCATGGACTCGGCACCGTAAATGGGGTTCCTTCCTGTATCCAGCATTATGTTGGGAGTGGTGAAGTTCATCCCGGATGTGGAAGTGAAGATGCCGATATAGCCAATCCCGCCGTTATCGCCCATCTTTAACTCAACAGTGTATTCCTCGCCGTCCAAAGTAATGTATTCTATTACGGCCTGGGTATTTGGTTCTGTCTTCTGCATGAAATTCAGGAATTCAGTGGACCCATAGATGTTGACCCCGTTTATGGAGCGTATAAATGTTTTTTCTTTGAGTTTGCCGTCTGCCGGGCTATTTGGAGAAATACGTTCTATGAACAGCCCCCACCGGATATCAACGCTGTGTTGCCCGTCTTCTGTCAGATATATTACGCTGACCTTGTCCCCCGGATTCCAGTAAGGGTGCAGTTCGAAGCCGTCCAGATAAAAATATTCCTCCCCGCCAACTAATTCGATCAGCGCCCCAGCAGGGATCCCTGCGTCGTACGCGGGTGAATCTTTCGTTATTTGATAGACTGCGGTGGTATCACCATATGATGATGAAACGTTTCCTAGCATCAGCATAGCGAAAATAAAGAAAGTGGCTGCCGCAGTGATAAAATTCATCGATATTCCGGCAGAATAAAGATCGAGCTTTTCTCTTCTGGTACTTTTTTTGATATCTTCCTCGTTGGGTTCCACGAAAGCGCCCAGCGGAACAACCCCATACAGTACGCCTGTGGAATCTACGCGCATGCTGTTGGCTCTTGTCTGGATACCATGCGCAAGCTCATGCACGACCATAGCGACGATCAATCCCAATATCCCGTACCAAAGCGGAAGAAGCGGGTTGAGTCCCGGTATCGCAAGAGCGTATTCCAATCCTATCCCCGGGGAGGAAAGGCTGTTTGACAGATTCATTACTCCAACGGCAATGATCAAAATGATGAATATCATCAAACCAACGGACACGACCAGAGAGAAAGCACCAAAGAATTTCCAGAGCCTTTTGTATTTGGACAAGCGATCCATTAACCCTGTTCCGTATTTTGTCTTGATCATTACGCAGGGACCGTATTTTGCGAGGCCGTACTTAGCCGCCTGGGGGGACCTCCAGACCCATATGTAGAATGGGACGTAGATGATAGCCAATATCAACAGAATGAGGTAGGATAGTTCCACTGCACAGCTTCCTGTATCACCTGTATCTGCTTCACTCTATAAAAAAATCTCAGCGGGGCATCTCGATGGATGTGCCCTTATCGTTAAGATCGAATATTATTCTCTTTGCCCACCGCAGCTTCATTGCTTTGATCTTCCTGTCCGTTCCAGCCTTTTCAGAAGGGTTGCTGAAATCGAATCCAAGCAAAAGAATTTTCTTTGCTCCGAAATGCCTCGCGATGCACACTGCCCTGTCGCCGTCGGTGAATCCGCCGTAATTTGACAGAATATTGTCGGGCCTGGACTGGGTTGTAAGGACCACCGGGCCGATGAATTCCTGAGCGTAACTCTGTATCAGCTCGGAATTATCGCCGTGCGCGTGTAAGAATGTGATTGCGCCTGCTCTGCTGGCCTCGATCTGCGGCCCTATTTCTCCGTCGAGGTCTGTTACCACAATATCGGGCACTATTCCGAGAACCTTCAGTTTACTAGTTGCCGCTCCGGCGGCGATAAGCGTCCCCCGCGGAGCCATCGCTTTGATGTCTTTTTCCAGGCAGTCTCCTCCGCCGAAAATTGTTACCTTCTTATCGATTGTTATTTCTTCATCGGACAACAGGCACGAGTTGAGCATCGTAGCTTTCAGCAGGCGCGCTGAGCTTTCATCATACGACCTATCGTATCCAAAGTCCTCGAGTATCTCTTTGTACAGCGGCTCCCAGTCATTCGGAAGCATCCGCATCCGCATCCTTTGTGCTCTCTGCAGATTCGATCGCT
>WQTN01000024.1 GCA_009786295.1 Methanomassiliicoccaceae archaeon | reverse complement strand
GAGACATCGGCGCCGGATGCGTGGCGGTGGACGCACTCATAACTTTGAAGGGGGTCAAAAAATGAAAAAAATATTCATCGGATCTGTAAAAGAACGCTCTGGAAAGAGCATGCTTGCGTTGGGTCTGGGATTGAACTTTTCCGGATCGGTCTCATACTTCAAACCTTTCAGGGAATCGGTAGCCGTTTCGAACGGGGAACTGATAGACTATGACACGCGCATGATGAAAGAGGCGCTGCGTCTTGATGCGAACGAGAACAAAATGTCGCCTTTCTCCATCCATTTGACCGATCCGGTCTCCGCGAACGATGTGCGTTCCGCTTTCGATGCTCTGGGAGAACATGACCTGGCGATCATAGAAGGATCGAGAACATTCATGGACGGTTTCTCCTCGGGCCTTTCGGGCTTCGACATATCGAAAGCGTTGGGAGCCGACATTGTGCTCGTTTCCCCATCTGACAGCAGATCGGCCGATTTCCTGTCCCTTCTGAACCGCGCCGCTCCTCTTTGGGGAGTGAAGATAAAAGGCGTGGTCCTTTTCGGGGAAGGAGATATCTCCAGGGCATTAGAGAAGAACGGGCTGGAGGTATTGGGAAGAATGCCCAAACAGGAAAGCCTCGGGATCATGACGATGCATGAGACCGCAAACGAATTGAAAGGAACTATCCTCACCCCTGTGAAGAAAGAGGCGGTGAACGGATACAGCCTCGGCGTCACGAATGCTGAGGACATATCCAAAAATGTGAGATCAAACCCTGACCGCGCCGTGATAATAAACGGCAACAGGTCCGAACTCCTGCTGTCTGCCGCTTACGCCGGCGCAGGATGCATAATCGCTGCAGGAGGCATCGCTCCTCCGCCGTCCCTCCTTTCGGTGGCCGAGGGGTCGAACTGCACTGTGATCCTGACGGATCTGGATCCTGTGGCCGCATGTGAAAAGATGGAACGGAGGTCTCTGACCTCGGTCTCAGGAAACAAGTCCAAACTGGAAAGCATAAAAAAGACCGTGGCGGAAAACATCAATCTGCCGAAAATACTCTGACGGGCTGTTATCTGGGGTTGCACCACAGGTCATCCAGCAGCTGTTTGGATACACCTATATTACAAATATGACCCTCAGAAACTTTCCTAAGCGGCGGCTTACCGAACATTCAGATACTTGCTCCCCTCGCGGATGCTGAGGGGTTTCATCTCATGCTTATGCTCGTCAATGAACTTCCGCACCCATTCCGGGTTCGTCTTGCTGTATTCGCGTAGGCTCCATCCTATGGCCTTATTGATGAAGAATTCCTCCTGCCCCAGGTTGTTGACGAGGATGTGTTCCATCAGTGCTGTGTCTGTCTTCTCCTTTCTCGCGAGCTGATGGTCTATTGCCGTCCTTCTCAGCCAGATATTGTCATCGGTGCTCCACTTCAGAAGTATTTCATTGACCTCCGGATGGCGCAGAGCAATGTCGCCGACGATCACATCGAGGCCGTCAACGGTGTCCCACCATGATTTCGTAATAAGGAGCTCTCTTAAATTCGGGATGTCGGAAGGGGACAGTTTGGATCCAATTTTGTCTAAATAATCCACGGCCATATACTGATATTCGCGCTCCTGCTTCCCCCAGCATTCAAAAACAAAGGGCCAGTCGGCAGGCTTCTTGATCAAGGTTTTCAGGAACTCTTTGTACAGTTTCCTGCGTTCCGGAGTCGGTATGCCCAGATAAGCGAACTGATCGCGCATGTATGCGCTCATCTCCGCTGCCTTTTCGGGGTTTGCGGCCGACCTCATTTTTTCGAATATGTCTTCTTCCATGATATGCTGATGCAATACGCAACATATTATTATCACTCCTTCCCTAAGGGATTCACATGGCCCGAAAGAGAGTCCTCGCCATACATGACATATCCTGTTTCGGAAGGTGTTCGCTTACAGTCGCGCTTCCGATAATATCCTCAACGGGAGCAGAGTGCACAGCGATGCCTACCGCTGTACTTTCGACGCACACAGGAGGATTCACCGGATACACCTACAGGGACCTCACCGATGACCTCATTCCGATTCTGGAACACTGGAAGACACTGGGCCTCCGTTTCGATTCCATCTACACCGGATTCCTCGGCTCTTTTGAGCAGATAGACATCGTTTCAAAGATATTCGATGAGCTGAAAGAGAAAGACACAGTCATAGTCGTGGATCCTGTCATGGCCGACAACGGGGAACTGTACCCTATATTCGATAAGGATTTTCCCAAGGGGATGAAGAAGCTCTGCAAAAAAGCAGATGTGATGATCCCCAATATCACGGAAGCGGCCCTGCTCCTTGGAGAAGAATACAAAAATGGGCCGTATTCCGAAGAGTATATCGAAGGACTGCTGAAAAGGCTCGGAAAGATAAATTCAAAGAAGATCATATTGACGGGCGTATTCTTCAACGAAAAACATCTCGGCGCCGCAGCATACGATGTGAAGACCGGCGAGATATCGTATTCCTTTCACGAACTGATTCCGGGCTACTATCACGGTACCGGCGACGTCTTCGGGTCTGTCGTGGTCTCTGCGCTCATGAACGGTTCGGACCTGAAAAAAGCAAACGATCTGGCAGTGAAGTTCACTGCCGAATGCATTGTCAGAACCAGGGCCTCAGGCGCGGATGTTAGATTCGGAGTAGACTTTGAAGAGGGGCTCTGTGAACTGGCAGAACAGGTCAGAAAGAAGGACTGAGAATGAAATACTGCGGCACAGACGATGCAAAGGAGCTCTCAGAAATGGCCTGGGACATCTGGACAGATTACTACGGCAGTTTCATCACCGGGGATGATATCGAATACATACTGAAGACGTTCCAGACCGAAGAGGCCATCGAAAAGCAGATCCTCGAAGGGTATCTTTATTCGTTCATCATGTGTGGCGGCGTTAAAGCCGGATATCTATCCATCCGGCAGGAAGGGGATTCGCTTTTCATGAGCAAACTGTACGTCCATAAGGACTTCCGTGGCAAGGGGGTCGGCTCCAAAGCCATGGATGATATACTGGAAGAAGGGAAAGCGAGGAATGTGAAAAAGATATACCTCCGCGTCAACAGGAACAACCTTCCGTCGATCGAGTTCTACAAGTACAAAGGCTTCGTCATTTCGAAAGAAGAAAAAGTGGA
>WQTN01000023.1 GCA_009786295.1 Methanomassiliicoccaceae archaeon | reverse complement strand
GCAATATCGAAAGCGGAAAAAGAATATCCGGAGTATGATGAGGCCGTAGGGAAAGGGTTCGAGGAACTGAGAAAAATGGAGGGGTCGGGATGTACCGACGTGAAAAAGATGGGGGAGGCTTTCGGAAGATCCCTTTCCTTTGCGCTGAAAGACATGGCGGGCGAGAAGGGAAAGGACCTTGAAGACATCTTTACCAATCTGAGCGCCGCCGTTTATCTCATGGATGCTATCGATGACCTCGATGAGGATTACCTTAACGGAACATATAATCCACTTTTGACCGAGGCAAAGGAGTTCAGGAACAAGTCGCAATTCATCAACGAGGACCTATATCGGTTTTCAGACATGCTCGGCGAGGCAATGGGGAATATCCAGAGATCGTATTCCGCCGTGAGGGAAAGCATGGCATTCGACGTAGGGATAGCTGATAACATCGTTTACTACGGAATACCGGATTCCGCTAGGGACGTCATGTCAGGTACGAGCGGTTCGAAAGCAACTCTCAAGAACGCTTTTGACAGCCGCAAGAAAAGGAACGCCTCATACTGACCTTCGTCCGCACGGATCGTATTCCGAGCAGACGCTCAGTGTATCGGTTTCATCTTTGCAAAGGGAGCAGAGCGGAGCATTATCTGTTATTTCTGCATAGCTGCAGTTCTCGCAGGAACCCGGCCGGTACCTTGCGCAGGTTTCGCCGGAGCCGGTGGGCATGCAGGTGATGGAGCATGTCCACTTCTCTTCGTGGTGAACGCAAAACCTGCACGTGCGGCATTTCATGTAGTTTATGTTGGTCACGGATTCACTCCAAGATATCTATCGAGAGTGTTCTCATCACGTCCAGAGCCTTCCTGTGCAGGCTTTCGTCGTAGCTTGCGACGCAGTCGGGATCGACCATCACTTTTGTCTCCGGGTAAGCCGTCTTCAGAAGGACTGCGTTCGCCAAGACGCATATGTTCGTTGCCACTCCGCACACCTCTATCTGATCGAATCCTTTCAGCAGCGTCATGGCTTCCAACGATCCGAAGGTACTTTTTTCAATCACTTCCCCTTTGCCGCAGTAATCCGCTACTCGTCCGAATATCTCCCATCCCGGGGTTCCGCAGATGCAGTGCTCTGTAGGGATGTGGATGCCTTCATCAGTTCTCAGATAATCTTTTCCGTGGGTGTCCATAGTAAAAAAGACCTTCCCGCCGGTACTGAGGTATTCTTCGATCTTCGAGACGATGTTCTTCTCTATCGCTTCGGCTTGAGGGGACCCCATGCTTCCAGTGACGAAATCTATCTGATAATCCACTACCACCAAGGCGCGGCGCATACACAAGATATGAAGAGGACCGTATCTAAAAGTTGTTAGAGGTCAGGTTTCCGCAGGCTTTTTCTCGGCAGCGAACTCTTTCATCAGCGTTCTCAGGACAATGAACGTCCACAAAGCGATGAAAGAGGACGGTATAATCTCGGAGATGGTAATTCCCCACCAGATGTACGTCAGGCCGCTGGTGGTCACCATCGCTAAGTAGCACACCGGAAGCATGAACAGATTCCTTACGATGGTAGAAATGAGAGCCTTCACCCCCATCCCGAGAGACTGGAATAATGATTCTGCAGCCATGCCTATGGCCATGAACGGCAGGAACACCGCCGCTATCCTTAGGAATTCGGCCATCCCGTCCCTGAGGTATTCGGTGTGAGGATCGTATGTGAAGACATAGAGGATAAGCGGAGCGAAAACTACCGCTATCGCCGCCACCCCTATCATGAGGATCACGGCGATCTTTATTGCGTATGTGTATGCGGTTCTGATTTTATCGTGCCGCTTCGCTCCGTAAGCTGCGGCGCATACAGACACAATCCCCGCCGATATTCCCGAAAGAGGTATCGTCAGGATGCTGAGGATCCTCCAATCTGATGAGTATATCGCAACGCCGTCGTCCCCTCCCGTGTGCAGCAGCATAAGGTTCATGAAGACGGAAACGACAGATATCATCATCATCTGCAAAGCAGCGGGGATCCCTACCTTGAAGATGTCTTTGATGATGGGGGATTCAAATCTGAATCCTTTGAACTTGAATTTCAGGTACAGATCCTTCTTCACGAAATACCAGTAGATCATGACGACCATCGCCACTCCTTCTGCGGTGACGGTTGCCATAGCTGCACCAGCCATGCCCCACCCCAGTCCGTAGTCGTATATGAAGAAGGGATCGAGTATCAGATTGATCACAGCTGACAGGACGAGTATGTACATGGAACGTTTGGCAGCGCCTTCCGACCTCAGGATGCTGGACATCACTCCGACAATCATGAACACGAAGGTGAACGCTGCAAGAGGAAAGGCATAATTGATGCATTCCTGTATCGTGCCTTCCCCCGCCCCTAATCCGATCAATCTCAGTATCGGTTCCAAAAAGAGCAGGAACAAGACCGTTAGAACAGCGCTTGCGATCAGTATGAGGACGATGGCATGAGCGGCCGTCCTGTCTGCTTCGGCTTTATTCTCCGCACCTATCCTCTTCCCGATGGCGGAAGCGGCTCCTATCCCTATGCCGTTGGAAATCCCGATCACGATGAAGAAAATTGGGAACACTATTCCGATCGCTGCGAGGGCATCCCTTCCCAGCCCTGCCACCCACACGGCGTTGATCAGGCTTGTGACCGATTGGGCCACAAGCGCGACCGTGGTCGGGACAGCTATGGCAAGTATCGCCTTTTTTGGATCTCCAAGCAAGGTCTCGACGTCTTTGGTCTTTCCAGATTCTTCCGCAGTGCTCCCTCCCAGGTGATTATCTCCCTATACTATATGACACTTTGTTTATTGCAGAGAAATGGCTTGTTACGTTGTTCTGCCACCCTAGTATATATAATTTAAATGCTCTTCTTTCGCTGATAACATGGAGACTACAAGATCATTCATCTCCATCCGCATACCTATGAACCCGGCGGTGAAGAGGGCTCAGGAAAGGCTCAGGAACATCGGCGGAGTAAGCGTTCCCAATGAGGTGCATTTGACCTTAAGGTTCCTCGACAATGTGGAGAACAGGAAGCTGGAGAGGCTGTCGGAAAGCATGGCGGCGCTGGAGAAACATCCTCAGTTCAACGTTTCGGTGAGGGGG
>WQTN01000022.1 GCA_009786295.1 Methanomassiliicoccaceae archaeon | reverse complement strand
CGCCGCATCATCAAAGGGCGTTGTCAAGGACAAGACGACCGGCATGGAAGCGCGCATGATGGGCGAAGCCGCAGCCGCAACAGCCGGCATGGAGATATCCACAGTGAACAAGATACTCGACAACATAGTCGCTTCGTACAAGAACAACTATGCCAAGCCTCCGGCGGGCAAGAGGTTCCAGGAATGTTACGATGTAAGGCAGATATGTCCGACCGATGAGTATCTGGATGTTTATGAGAAGGCGTTGAAAACACTTGAGAAGTGCGGGATAAGTATCTGAGGCGGAGAATGACATATTGTATTGCGCTCGACATCGGGACAAGCGGGCTGAGAGCGCAGTTATTGGAAACGGAGAGCGGCAAAACGGTCGCAACTTCCATTACGGCGCGCCATCCGATACCGGGAATGAATGTCATAGACCATGTGAACTATGCGATGACCTCGGGCAGGGACGTTGCAAGCGGGCTGCTGATAACGGCCATCAATTCTCTTTTTTCATCATTCGAAGCAGACCTTTCGAAAGTAAAGGTCGTAGCCGTATGCGGAAACCCGTTCCAGCTGTCGCTTTTCCAGAACATTGAGATCAGGGATCTCGCCTATGCGGGAAAGAACATGCTGAAATCGCTTGGCGTGGTATCTCCTCCGAGAGACGGGGATATCGTCAAGGCCTCTGAGCTCGGGCTGAAAGGGATGCCAGATGCAGTTGTGATGATACCTCCGGCAGTCACGCACGAAATAGGGGCGGACGCGATCGCGATGCTCCTAGTAACCAATGTTCTCGATTCCAAAGAACCGTGCATCGTCGTGGACTACGGCACCAACGCAGAGATGGCGCTGGTAGTGAACGGAAACGTGTATACCGGTTCGGCCGCAGCCGGCCCCGCTCTTGAGGGCCAGCAGATCGAGAAGGGAATGCTGGCGGCGCCGGGAGCCATAGCTGACGTTAACATCAGAAAGAATGGGTGGGAATGCACAGTCCTAGACGAGTCAATGAAAGACAACAAAGGAGACGTGGTCGATCCGATCAAGGGAAATATCTCAGAAAAAGGAACGATGCACGGGAAAGCAAAAGGCATAACTGGGACAGGGGTAGTAGCATCGATATTCTGCGGCATCGAAACGGGAATAATAACGCCGCCGAAAATAAGCAGCCCCGACGGAATGTTGCATCTCCAGGACGGCATAAACATCTCTTCAAAGGATATCGACGAAGCCGGCAAAGCGATAGGAGCGCTCCGCGCAGGGTTCCTGACACTGCTTCTTGAGGCGGGAATATGGACCAACGATATCAAAGTGGCATACATGTCCGGCGCTTCAGGCCTGTATGTGGACGCGAAAAAGGCGCTCAGGATAGGAATGGTGGTGCCGGGAGCAGAAAAGATAATCCAATTCGGCAACACGTCGATAGAACTGGCAAGAAGGCTGGCGATGGGAAAAGCAGACCTGGAAAGCCTCCGCGAATTCGCAAAACGCCTGAGGGCGACCCACTGCATGTTCGCAACGGCGCAGGCATTCAAGGACATATACTCCATCGAGTATTCGCTGTGGTGCCAGGGCATGCCGGCATCAGAATACAACAATATGATGGTGGATGTCTACAACCTGCCGCCCATACCGGATTCTGCATCCGATCCGGAAGTAATCAGGAAGTCCATGACAGATCTCCCCGATACCGAAAATACAAGGATCAGGATCCTCGAGAATGCAGGCACGGTCCTTACAGGCGAGATCGAAGGATGCACAGAGTGCGGAAGCTGCGTCGAGGAATGCCCGGAAGACGCGATATCCATCGTCCGAAAGGGGGAGGCAGCATACGGGGAGATACAATCCGACCGCTGTGCCGGGACCGCGTGCAGAAGATGCGAAAGGATATGTCCGGAAGGCGTGCTGAAAATAACGCCGTTTTCGATAGCGGATCATTCATCCTGATCGCATTGATCTGTCTCAGGATGGGACGACAGTTCCACTCCGATTATGCCGGTGATTATTATCGCCGCAAACATAAGTCTCGTGAACAGTAAGGATTCTCCGAAGAGGATGATACCCACCACGAGGCTTCCGATCCCCCCTATACCGACCCATACGGCATAACCGCCGCCGACCGGTATGCCTCTTTTCAGACCGCAGTTGAGCAGGTATACGCTTGTGAACAGAAATGCGAGCGTTGCAACGGTCCAAAAGATCTCCGAGAACCCGTTAGACAGTTTCATGCATATGGCCCAAGCGGTCTCGAACATGCCGCCTACAAGCACCCAGGACCAGGGCTTCATTCACACTCCCCCCAGCCCGAGACCTACAGATCCAACTATTATCAGGAATATGAAGAACAGGCGTCTTCTTTCCACAGCTTCTTTGTACAGAAATACTCCCAGGGCGGTGGCGCCTATCGCACCTATCCCGGTCCACACCGCATAGGCGGTTCCGACAGGTATTTCTCTCATGGCCAAAGAGAGGAAAAACGGGCTTACCACAACAAAAAACGCTGTAAGAACGGTCCATTTTTTATCTGTGAAGTTATTAGATTTCTTCATGGAGAGGACCCAGACCGGTTCCAGGAGGCCTCCGGTGATGAGCCAGACATACGCTATAATGCTGAACATCTCAATATCTCCGACTCTATAATGGTATATCACTTAATATCATCTGCGGTGTACAACAGTATTAAAACCATTCTATCAAAATTTTTTTTAGATTAATTAATTTTAAATATTAATTTCCAGAAAAAAATTATTTATGAGTTAATATTAAATACTAAAATAAAGATGTTATAATGGTGGCCGTAAAACAGCCACGATAAGGATCCATCCCCGTTAGGATCAACCTCGTCTGACTTCCATTCGAGGACCTGTCCGCCTACGGGCGTTCTACTCCTCCTCCTTGATCAATAGAAGAGGCGGGCAGGAACAACAGCTTAAGCTAGTTTTATAAAGGATCTTTGGCCGTATTTCATATTACCCAGACGTTCATAGGACTCTTATATTTGAATTACCATTATGATTATGTATTGACGGTACGGGGGACGGTCTGGGACCAGTAGGCCTCTAAAGCTCAACCAGCGGGGTTCAATTCCCCGGTCTCTCGCC
>WQTN01000021.1 GCA_009786295.1 Methanomassiliicoccaceae archaeon | reverse complement strand
TTGGCGGGTAAGAAAAGGAAGCACATTGGATACGCCATTCTCTAAAATCCTCAGCAGCCGCAGGCTTAAAGAAAAATTCACCAGCCGCAACATCAGTACGGTTGAGAAGATATACAAGAAGGCGGTAGAATGAAGGGCATGACCTTTTGGGATCTTTCCGCTTCGTTCTATGATAGGGCGGAGCAGTCGAATACCGCCTATAACGGCATGCTCCGGTCGATCCGTGAACAGACACCGCCGGGAGCGAGAGTGTTCGAGGCCGCTGCCGGAACCGGAGCGATCAGTTTGTTCATAGCGGATAAGGCGGAAAACATAATTTGCACGGATCTTTCCGACCGTATGCTGAAGGTCGCCCGGAAAAAGGCAGCTAAGCAAGGTGTGGAAAACATTGTGTTCAGTACGAGAAGCCTTTTCGATACAGGCGAACCGGACGGAAGTTACGATGTCGTCATTGCATCTCAGGTCCTCCACCTCATCGACGAACCGCAGAAGGCCGCAGAGGAATTGAAGCGCATATCGAACGGCTCGGTCATCACATCGGTGGCTTTGCTGAAGGGGCTTAAAGGATTCTTCGTAAGGCCAAAAGTCGGCATATGGCGGTTTTTAGGGTTTGCTCCGAAAAGAGAGTTCGATGCGGATGGCTTTCGGGAATTCCTTTATGAGATAGGTCTGCCGCCGAGCCAATTTGAAGTTGTGAACGGCAATATGCCGATCGCGGTCGCGGTGTGGAGAAAGCCGTGAGGCCCTTATCTGACATTGCTAACATTACAACGCCTCCGCGATATATTTGTCAGACAAACAATGTTAAATATCAATACTAAATCTGTTTTTTATGGTCGTTCATCAGATCAATCCTGGCGCATCGTCCGATTCGAATATTTATCTCGTTATCGGCAGCAGAACGGTACTGATCGACGCAGGCACAGGCAATGAAAGCGAAGAGAACATTGCCAAAATAAGAAGTGTATTGAACGAAAGGAACTTGGACATGATCGTGCTCACGCATTTCCACTTCGACCACGTAGGCGGTCTCCGAGATGTGATGGACGAGTTCGGTTCCGAAGCGTTTGCCGGCGCAGGCGACGCACCATATATAATGAGCGGAGATCCGGCCTATACTCTTTCCGAATTATTCGGGGGAAGAACAAGATCTGTCGAAGTGACGGAACTGATGGACGGAGACACGATCGACATCGGAGAGCACAGGCTGAGGGTGATAAACACACCCGGGCATACATGCGGGGGCATATGCCTGTATGACGAGATAACGCATTCTCTCTTCTCGGGCGATACGGTATTCGGCTACGGGGTCGGAAGGACAGATTTTGTCTCCGGCTCGGCGAAAGAACTCACGTTGTCTCTGAAGAAATTGAGCGGGATCGACGTAAAGACGCTGTATCCTGGGCATATGGATATAGTGTCAGATGGCAACAGGGCGATAAGGGACGGCCTTATAATGATGGGAGGAATGAATTGAAAATAGCGAAGTGCGATCGTGCGGAATTATCCGATCGCGAGTTTAACAGCGTCATCTGCGATGCCGCGGAGGAGATAGTTGCAGGAAATCTCATAGTGTACCCGACAGAGACAGTTTACGGCATCGGTGCCGATATATTCAACGAGGTCGCCGTGAAAAACCTCTATCTCGCAAAGAACAGACCGTTCGACATGGCATTGTCCGTCGCAGTGAGCGACAAGAAGATGATGGAGAGCATAGCGGTACTGAACGACAACGCGGACAAGCTTGTCGAGGCGTTCCTTCCAGGGCCTCTGACGATAATCATAGAAAAGAAACCGGATATACCAGACCTTGTGACGGCGATGTCAAGGAAGGTCGGTATCAGGATACCGGACCATCCGGTCGCTATGGGGATAATAAAAAAGACAGGCCCCATCGTCGCCACATCCGCGAACCTCCACTCCCACCCGGACGCAACAGACATAGACTCTGCGGTAAAGGACCTCGGAGCTGCCGTAAGCATGTATTTAGATGCAGGGTCCAGCAAACTGAAGAGGCCGTCCACGATAATTTGGCTGATGAACAAAGAAGTGGAGATCGTCAGACAGGGCGCGATAACCAGAGAGGAGATAGAGGCCGTTCTAAATGCTTAATGACGAAGACCTTTCTAAATTAAGGAAAGCCGGAAAAGTGGCTGCGGAGGCAAGATCCCTTGGCATGGACATGGTAAAGGAGGGCGTAAAGCTCTATGACGTGGCGCAGGAGGTCGAAGGCTACATCAGATCCAAAGGATGCGGCCTGGCGTTCCCTTGCAACATAAGCATCAACGAGGTCGCCGCCCACTATACTCCGTGCGTCGATGATAAAAAGGTGTTCGAGAAAGGAGATGTGGTCAAAGTAGACTGCGGCTCCGAGTTGGATGGATATGTGGGAGATACCGCTGGCACAGTGGAGGTCGGCACAAAGAACCATCGCAGCCTTATAGAGGCATCGAAGAATGCAAGGGATGCCGTGGTGGAGTTCCTCGCGGCCGGGACACCGATCAACGAGATAGGAAGAGTGGTCGAAATGAGCATGGCACGGGACGGGTTCAAACCCATCAAGAACCTGTGCGGGCATCAGATAAAACAATACAATCTGCACGCAGGTCTCTCGATACCAAGTTACAATGACGGGAATACGAACAGGATCATGCCCGGAATGATAATAGCCGTAGAGCCGTTTGCCACCAACGGAGGGGGAGCGGTCCTGAACGGTCAGCCGGGCAATATCGTCAGGATACTCAGGGAAAGGAAGCTGGAGGACCCTAAATCACAGGAGTTCTTCGAATATATCAAAGCGGAATTCAAATCGTTCCCATTCTGTGCCAGGAGCTGTGATTTTCCGGATGCGGAGAAGCATGTGAAGAATCTTCTGAGGCACGGTGTGCTTTCGAGCTATGCCCAATTGATAGAAGTAAGGAAGGGGATAGTGTCTCAGCATGAGCACACATTCTATATCACGGGCGAAAGGGCGGAGGTCACCACCCTTCCGTAAAGTTTTATCTATCATTTGTTACTACGTACTCAAACAAGCCGATGTTGCCAAGCCTGGTCAAAGGCGATGGACTCAAGATCC
>WQTN01000020.1 GCA_009786295.1 Methanomassiliicoccaceae archaeon | reverse complement strand
CTATTTGAAAGAGCTCAACCACCAGAGGAAGATCGAGTGGAGGAGAGAAGAGAACTTCCTCAGGATCGAGAGGCCCACAAGGCTTGACAGGGCGAGAGCCCTTGGATACAAGGCAAAACAGGGCTATGTCGTGGTAAGGGGCAGAGTAAGGAAAGGATCGTTCCAGAAAAGGACGATCAGGGCCGGAAGGAGAGCGAAGAGGAAAGGTATCAACAAGATTACCACCGGAAAGAGCCTCCAGAGGATGGCCGAGGAAAGGACCGCGAAGAGATACCCCAACCTTGAGGTTCTCAACTCGTACTGGGTTGGTGCAGACGGTCTGCACGAGTGGTATGAGGTAATACTCGTTGATCCCGCGCACCCGGTAATAAAAGCTGACACAAAGATCAACTGGATCTGTGACAGCAACAACAAGAACCGTGTCTACCGCGGGCTGACGTCGGCCGGAATAGCCGGCCGCGGTCTGAGGAACAAAGGCAACGGCGCCGAGAAGATCAGACCCTCGATAAAGGCCAAGGGAAGAAAGGGAAAGTAATCCTTTCAAACAGCAACAAACTCATTGCCCCGTCCCTTCGGGCGGGGCAGTTTCTTCTTTTATTGTTTTCAAAAGCGAAGATACTTCTCCGTCGCTCATGCCGACGGTGGGAAAGAACATAGGAACATCCGAATCCGATATGAGCAGGCTCTCCAGCTCCGGCAGCGCCGCGCCGCTTACGATGCCGAGTATCTCCGGCGAGATCTCCTCTCCGTATCTCAGTTCAGGGTCGTATCTTTCCAGCAGAGGCTGTTTTCCTCCTCTGACTATGACCTTGCATCCGCGTTTCATCATCAGCCATGCAGAAACGACGTCCCTGTCGCTCCGCACATCCGCCAGGACCTTTCCCTGAGTGCCTACGGGCAGACCTCCGTGGCATCTTACGCTGGACCCGAAGACGAAAGCCTTGTTGTTCCTGACCTCAATGTAGAATATCACATCGGGGTTTGTCAGGTCCACCCTGACGCCTCTGCTCTCGTTGGCGATGAATATCGCGGAGCCGGCCTCCCTTCCAACATCCACGCTTGTGTAGCCGTGGCTGCCTTCCCTTCTTGCTTTGACAGCGAACGAATCTCCTTCGCTGAGCCTGCCCAGCGAGTATTCTGCTGCTGCTGAGCAAATATCTTCCATATCGGAGGAACAGACCTCGGTTATCGAGAAGGACGCTATGCCGAACACTCTCTTCAGAGCCGCTGCCGCTTTGTCAATGCTCTCTGTTTCAATATAGAATCTTGCGTCCTTTTTTGTGACCAGTGCCTCTATGCGGTCGGCTGCCAGCATGGTGATGATGTTATCTCTCAGCCTGTTCTCGAACCTTACGCGGACCGGTGTGCTTTTCAGCCCGATCTCCGAATATCTTGCAAGTATTGTCGGCACTGATACTCGAACGCACCGTTCCGATATATTCTTTCACATTTTTTCGATGCCGGAGGCCGTGCATTCGTCATATCGGCACAAGGCTTTCTTGAAATTGTACAGAATTTTGATGTTAGAGATATATTCGTCGAATAATGTTATATTATTTCTAATTTGATTAGATATTTGTCTAATGAACAGTGGTTTTATTAATCAATTAGAAAAGTATATAAGTAATAAGTATTACTCTTGCTCATGATAAACGGAAGATTCGGTGCGGTAGAGCAGGCTTTTCAGAGAGAGCCGGTGGCGGCCGTACCGCCGGCGCGTGAAACATCATCGTACTACGGATGCAACGTTTTCAACAGAGATACGATGAGAAAATATCTCCCCTCCGAAACAAGGAGGGTTGTTTACGAATCGATCGAGAACGGCGCGCCCCTCGACAAATCTGTTGCGGAGCACGTTGCCTCTGGGATGAAACGCTGGGCCATGGACATGGGAGCCACCCACTACACGCACTGGTTCCAGCCGCTCACGGGCGGAACCGCCGAGAAACACGATTCTTTTGCGGAACCGCACAGCCACGGCACGGCGCTGGAACAGTTCAGCGGAGACAGGCTGTGCCAGCAGGAGCCGGATGCATCTTCCTTCCCCAACGGGGGCCTCAGGAACACATTCGAGGCAAGAGGATACACCGCATGGGACCCGTCCTCTCCGGCATTCATACTGGGAGACTGCCTCTGCGTGCCGACAGTGTTCATATCATACAACGGAGAAGCGCTTGACTACAAGACCCCGCTGATAAGGTCGGTTTCGGCCGTCAAGAAAGCGGCCGCAGACCTGTTGGGATGCTTAGGCACCGAGAACGCTGAAGTTTCCGCCTATCTGGGGTGGGAACAGGAGTTCTTCCTCGTGGACAGCGCGCTCTACGCGCAGCGCCCGGACCTTATGCTTTCCGACAGGACGCTTCTCGGGCACGACAGCGCAAGGAACCAGCAGCTGGACGACCACTACTTCGGATCCATACCCCCGAGGGTGATGGAATTCATGAAGGACCTGGAGTTCGAAGGATACAAATTGGGGATACCTCTCAAAACAAGGCACAACGAGGTCGCACCCAACCAGTTCGAGGTCGCACCCGTATACGAGGAGATGAACCTCTCCGTGGACCACAACCTCCTGCTGATGTCGCTGATGAGATCAGTGGCAGACCGCCACAAGTTCAAGGTCCTCTTCCATGAGAAGCCGTTCAGCGGGATAAACGGGTCAGGCAAGCACTGCAACTGGTCCCTGGGGCTGACGGACGGCACAGGCCTTCTCTCCCCCGGAAAGACGGACAAGGAGAACCTGAGGTTCCTGGCGTTCATGGCGAACGTGCTGAAAGCGGTCTATGACAACAACGGGCTGCTGAAGGCATCCATAGTATCGCCTTCCAACGCTCACAGGCTTGGAGCGACCGAGGCTCCCCCCGCGATTGTGTCGGTGTTCCTGGGGATGCAGGTCACGTCGCTGTTCGAGGAACTGATGGACACCAAGGACATGGTGAAGATCGAAGACAAGAAAGGATACAGCATAGGCATACACCAGATCCCGGAATTGCTGCGCGACAACACGGACAGGAACAGGACGTCCCCATTCGCCTTCACCGGGAACAGATTCGAATTCAGAGCCGTAGGCTC
>WQTN01000019.1 GCA_009786295.1 Methanomassiliicoccaceae archaeon | reverse complement strand
TCTTACTACCGGACAAAATCCGGCAATACGCCGAAAAAAGAAGAGAAGGTCTGATCAATCCTTTTTGGAAAGATTCTTCCAGGTTATTATGCCCCTTTGGATGGCGGTCAGATTGCCGATGACGGCAAACCATATCATCATCATCTCCAGCCATGAGATGGAATAGCCTGCTACATCTATCGCCGAGTATCCCAGACAAAGCATTATGAACTGTATTATTGGAAAGATCGTGCTCAGTACGACCCTGTCCGCTCTCCCCAGCAACCCCGCGTACAGACGCGGTGCGCCTATTGCCTGCGCCTGCGTCCCCATATATGAGGTTAAAAGTACACCGATGAGTGCCAGCAGCCCGATGTATGGGTTGCACCACGCGCTCACGGCAACGCCGCCGATCATGAAGACATCCGCATATCTGTCAAAAACATGGTCGAGATAATCTCCCTTTTCGGATGCCTTTCCCGCGAGTTTCGCGACCTTGCCGTCAAGTGCGTCAAAGTATCCCGACAGGATTACCATTGCCGCTCCCACAAGGAGAAGATAATGATATTCAAAACTGAGGTAAAGCAGCAGTCCGGAGACGAACGCGAGGATCAGGCCGATCCAAGATATGATGTTTGGATTGACATTGATCAGTCTCTTTGCGACAGGGGTCAAGGCAAAATCCACTTTACTTCTCTGCCCGTCTAGAACCATTTCTCTAATTCCCCTGTCCAATCAACATTGCCCGGTCGGTATTTATCGGTATTCCCTTTGATCATGTCCTCGGCCCTGTTCGCCAGATCGGTAACACAGTCTGAGGAGGAATCCAGCTCGCATACGGGAACATCTGTCTCGGATGCTTCGCACAATATCACATCCAGGATCTCCGCCTGAACGTTCTCCGTTATTTTGTTCTGCGAATATCCGCGTTCTTTCAGTCTTTTTGCAAGTATGTCCGGGCTGCATCTGAGAACAATTATCATATCGCATTCGACACAGTGCGAAATGTGGCCCTCGATTAGGATCAATTCCTTCATCCTGTACTCTTCCAATGATAGGTCGAGAGAGTCCGTATCAACGCAGTATGTGTCCCTGGCGTCATCCTTCTCCTCAAGCAGTCCGTTGTTCCGGACATGCTCGTTGATATCCAATACCTCATAACCTCTTGATCTGAGTTCTTCGGCGAGATGTGTTTTTCCGGTACCGGGCGTGCCGGTTATTGATATCATCATTTTATCACAGGTATTTGTCGGCGCGTTCAAGCACCTCTTCCCATCTTGGTGTGTTCGTCAGTGCGCCTACCTTCTCAACAACGAATGATGATGTTGCCGATGCCAGGATCAGGGACTCATGCACATTGTACCCGTTGTACAGGCCGCAGTAAAACCCTGCACGGAAAGCGTCCCCTGCCCCGGTGGCGTCCGTGAATACTTTCCCTTCAATGACCGGAATGCGCACGACCTCTCCGTTTATCTTGGCGGTGCTGCCCTTCTCGCCTTCGGTACGGACGACGAGACCTTCATTGATATCCATGACATCTTTTATCCCGAGGTTCTTCTCGATTGTCTTTGCTTCATATTCATTGCAGAAAAGCATATCGGCACTGTCCAGTGCTTTGATGATCCTGTCCCTGTCCCACATCTTATATGTCTCCTGGGCAGGGTCAAAGGCTATTTCCGGAGGCGGGCCTTTGATCGCTTTCATCAAAGAAAGATAGTAGTCCGGCTCTCCGGTACAGAAGTGGACATATGAGGATCTTGAGGCATTTCCAATAAGCATTTTGTTGAGCTTGCTGGCACTTCCTTGCGGGCCCTGATAGAATATCACTTTCTGTTTCATTTCGAAGTCATTGATGACGATCGCCTGAGATGTCTCATATTCACTGACCCGGACCATCTCGTCCATGATAAGCCCGGAATCCCTCAGATCCTTCTCATATCTTACTGGAAAATCTTCGCCGACGAATGCGCATATCGCGGTCGGAACGCCCAGCCTTGCGGCCGTCATCGCGATGTTGGCGCCTGTGCCCCCGAGTGTTGTGTTCTTTGTCAGCACATCGACAGATTCATTAATTTCGGGGAACCTCTTGATCGAGATTATCTGATCAATCGTAACGTGTCCGTATACAGACAGGAAGGGTCTTCCGCCGGCCATATACCAAGTATCAATTGCGGTTATTAATGGTTTTACGATGTCTTCTTACTGCTGATGACGCTTTCGTATAACGAAATCATCTTCTTCCCCGTAGCTTCCATTGAATATTCCTCGGCGGTTTTTCTCGCGTTGAGAGCTATTGTGTCCTTGTTCTCCAGACATTTCTTTATCGCCTCCGCGCACTGCTCGGGGGTGTCCCTGAAGAAATATCCGTTCACTCCTTCCTCGACAACATCCAAGAAGGCTCTTCCGTCGGAACATGCGGCCGGAAGTCCGCAGGCCATCGCTTCCGCGATCGTGAGCCCCTGGGTCTCGAATCTCGATGCCGAGACCACCGCATCCGATGCTGAATAATATAGTGCCAGTTCATCATCCGGAACGAACCCGGTGAATATCACCCTGCCTTCCAATCCTTCCTTGTTCACCAGGTCTTTCATATCTTGGAGGGCCGGGCCTTTTCCAACGACCAGCATTTTGACGTCATCCGGCAGATGTTTCATCGCCCTTATCGGCACCTCTATGTTCTTTTCGAAAGAGACCCTTCCGACGTGTATCGCCGCTTTCTCATTCGTAAGGCCGTGCCTTTTCCTTATCTCTGAGCCGTCAAGCCCTGTCCTGAATCTATTCACATCTATTCCCACCGGTATCACCGCCGTGCATTTTGTCCGGACGCGGTTCTCCTCGAACTCCGTGATCGTCGCCGGGGTCAGAGCGATAACGCATTTGGGCCTCTTCAGGAAGTTTCTCATGTATATCCATGCGAGCTTTGACTGTATGTCCATCGGTATCGGCAGAGGAGAATAGAATTCCAGCGTATCGACTACGTTCGTGCAGTATGTCGTGACCGCCGGTATGCCTGTCGCCCTTGAGACTATCAGTCCCTTCAGCGCCATGAACGCTATGCCGTGTATGTGGATGATGTCCACGTTCA
>WQTN01000018.1 GCA_009786295.1 Methanomassiliicoccaceae archaeon | reverse complement strand
ACTCAGGAACTATCTCGGCCGTCCGATCTCCGTGAACAGGCAGCAAGTGAGGTCCTCCTATCTCCTGGATATGCTGGGCAGCATGGAGAACGTTCCCGTTATAGAGGAGACATACCGCGAAGTGCTTGAGGACGACATGGACATAAAGAACGCCGCAGAGGTCCTAGAAATGATAGAGAACGGAAAGATGGGCATCGACGTGTTCCATTTCAGCGGAACGCCCTCTCCCTTCGCCCACTCCATAATATTGTCCGGATTCTCAGACATCGTCCTGATGGAGGACCGGTCGGAACTGCTCAAGGAACTGCACCGCAAGGTCCTTCACAGGGCGCTCGGCGACTCCGTGAAAGAATTCGAATTCGATGAGGACCACGTGATCCCCTATTTCAGACAGAAGATCGGGCGCATAACATCAAAGAGTGACATTGTTCCCATGCTGATGAGGACCGGCCCCCTGCAGGCCATAAGGGAGAGGGGCCGCAACGTCTATGCGTACTGCGATGAGGACAAGAAGGTTGTTGACGAATGGGTCAGAGAGCTGTTCAAGGAGGGTTCGATAGGGACGGTGTTCATGGATGAGCCGCACATAATGGTAAAAAGCGAGATCCCGACATACGCTGCGGCCACCGCTAAAGAACGCGAACTGAATGAAACGGATCTTAAGGTCCTTGAACAAGTCGGGGAAAGGACAGCGCTCAGCGATATCACTGCGGCTTTGGAGATAAGCGAGGATGTGACGTTCAGATCCATGAGGAAGCTTGAGTCGATGTACCTTGTCACAAGAACAGACATAACTGCGAATAACAAATGGTATTTCTCCAGAACGGATTTTCCAAAGAAGGACAAGAACAAATGTCTTGACGAGATCATCTTCAGACATCTCGAATGCATCGCCCCGTCAACGGTCCCGGAGGTTGCGTTCGCTCTTTCCATAACCGAGAAAGAGGCACAAGCGGCGTTGGACTCGCTCGTCAACAGCGAAGAGGTGGTCAGAGGACAGTTCCTGATATCTCAGAACCCGCAGTATATGAAAACGATCGACCGCATGAGGCTCAGGGCAGGCAAGGAGAACATATTCGACTTTGATACTGTCGAAGAGTACAGGAGAATGAAGGGGGAACGGTTCGACCGCATCGAGGACTATTTCAAATTCTATGGATCGGCGGGAAGCGAGATCGACGTCTATAACCGGGTCAAGGATTTCAGTCTTGAAGAATGGTACAGGATGAGGGAATCCGAGAGACTGCTCCTGGGGAGATTTGTAAGAGGGAGAGTAAGATATGTGCTTTCGGAGGATGGCGACAGGCTTGCTACTCTGAGACATTCCGAAATGACAGAATCCGATGCAGACCTGCTTTCGATTATTGAAGGGATGGGCCATGCGACGATGAGGCATCTGGTCTCGGTAACCGGCAGGGACAAAACGGAGATCAAAGAATCGATCCAAAGGCTTGACCGCTCCCTGAAAATCATCCGCGCGTTCAATGACAGGGAGGACTGGGGGACGGAGAACACATACAAGCCGTACTATCCGAAAAAGCCGGAAAAGGATCCAAGAGAGGAACTTGTAAGGGAATGCATAATCTCATACGGTCCGATCCCCGCTCAGGCCCTGCGTTTCCTGGTAGGGGTGACGCCGGAAGAGGCCGAGGCATATGCGGCACTGGCAGGCGCAGCGACGATCTTCGTCGGAAGCGGACAGAGCCAGATGTACGTTATGCCGGAAGAGGTCCCGTTCATAACAAGGGAGAGGAACAGGGAAGAAAAAGTTACCATACGGTCCCTGTTCGACCCCGATCTCGGCTCCAAATGGGCAGAACTGTCCGCAAGATACGGGGACAGATGGATATACCCCGCCACAAAAGGGAATAAGGTCGTAGGCGCACTGGAGATATGGGAGATGTCCGGCTGCATCGAGGTGAGAAGCATGGATCTGGACTCTCCGGATCTTCTGCAGGATGTCCTTACGGCCCTGGACCGCCTCATGGGATTCTTCAACATGAAAGGGGTGGACATTGTAAGGGTCAGGGAGATCATGGGCAAGGATGCGGCCGATCTGGAAGACGGCGCGGCAAAATGTCTCAAAGAGGGCGGGTACAGGTTCGTCAACGGGTTCTACGCGAAAGGAGACTTCATAGACAGGACGATGTCGGATGATGAGTATCTGTGCTATATCTTCCAAAAGCAGAGGGTAGCAAGGTCCAGCAAATTCTCTACCGTTGACGAGGCCGTGAAGGCCAGAGGATACATAAGGAATGATCAGGAGATGGTGACAAGGGTGTCCCAAAGAGTACCGTTCAAGAAGGTCCTGACCGGAGGGACGCTCCTAAGGATGTTCCTCATGCCTGGGTATGCCGGATACACAACAGCGGAATTTGCCCCGATATACAGCGCGGCCAAGGCCGGCGAACTTGAGAAAGATGCCATGGCGGTAATGAATATGATCAGCGACAGGCAGCCAATATCGCGGAAGGAGATAATCCGCAACTCCCCGTTCTCGGAGGAACGCACATTGGAGCTTGTGTCGGAACTGTCCAAAGTGTCCGCCATCTGTCAGGACCATGACTCTTTCTATTATCTCGTACCGCCTAGCCGCATCGGCAAAGAAAAGGCGATAAAGGCGATAGTGAAAAGGCACTTCAAAGATTTCGGAATGTTCTCCGCAGAGGAGCTGGCACAATTCCTTTCGCTGAGAATGTCGATGGTAAGAAGGATACTGGCGGAACTGGAGGAGGAAGGATATCTCGTCAAAGGGTTCCTTGTGAAAGATGATCCTGCGCCGAGGTGGATCCTCAAAGAGGATGCGGAAACAACACCGGAACCGTTCACAGAGATGCTTCTTCTGAACACTCAGGACAATCTTCATGCGTTCCTGCGAAACATGATCAAAAGAGAATGCGGCGCAACGGAATGCGTGGTCTTTGACGGGACGAAGATAATAGGCAGTTTCGAGGGGAAGATATCATCATCCGGGGCAAAGGTGGAGAACTTCAAAGGCAGCGACAAGGCATATAAACATATGAAAGAGGTTGCCAAGTCCGTAGGCGTGAAGATAGACGAGAA
>WQTN01000017.1 GCA_009786295.1 Methanomassiliicoccaceae archaeon | reverse complement strand
CAGATAAGATACTTTGAGCGGACAACAAGCGCTTCATTGATCAATCTGGCCGCAAGCACAGATGTAATGCCGGACGGATCTGCTGGGGGGCACACTTCAGTAACATCAAAGCCCGCCAGTCTGTTGCCGATCAAGCCGATGGCCTTCTTTACATCCATCGGTTCGAGGCCGAAAGGCTCCGGAGTGCCGGTGCCAGGTGCATAAGCGGGATCAATGCCGTCTATGTCCAAAGAGAGATACACCCACTCGCTCCTGACATGATCCAACGCTTTCTTTACAGCCCATTCAATGCCTTTCTCCTTGATCTCAAAAGATGTGATGTGCGGAATGACATCATCTCTTTCCAGCTCTTCTCTGGAGATCGACCTCACGCCGAGCGAGAAGACATTATCTATGCCCAGATGCTCGGCGGCGCGCCTTGTCACGCATGCGTGGCTGTACGGCGTTCCGAGATATTCGTCTCTTGAATCTAGGTGGGCATCTATTGTTATCAGGGCGATGTCATTCTTTTCGAAACACTGAATGATCGGGATGTTCACTGAGTGTTCGCCGCCTATTGCAACGGTGAATTTCCCGTCTTTCACAGCGGGGGCCATGAAGAACTTTACTTCATCCATCATATCTTCCGGCAGGAAGGGATCCTCACAGTTTCCTTGGTCAAATATATTCAGCTGAGGGAGGTCGAGTCCATGCTCAAAAAGGATCTCCTCAAAGTTATATGATGCCCTTCTTATCTGAAAAGGCGCCTCTCTGGCACCAGCTCTAAAACTTGATGTTCTGTCATATGGGATACCAAGTATGAATGCGTCGGCGGAGTCATAATCCGACTCCGCGCCGGCATAGGTTATCCCATATGGCACGGATGTCACCTTACAAAAGTTTGTTCCTTCCCATCGCGACGATGTACATGACCTCTCCGCCCTCAACAATGGGGCTCTCGTGATCGTCGTTGATGGCCATCGAGAAGTTCTCGAATGTTTCAAGGTCCATTATCTGGACCTCGCTGCCCTGTATCGATAATATCTGTCCTTTTCTCTTGTCGATCTGGGGGACCTGCACCTTTGTGCTCACAGGAGCGTTGATCGATCTCTTGGCGCCTGTAAAGATGTCTGCGGCCTCAATGCTGGCTTTTGCGGACCCGTGCTTTCCGGGTTTTGATGTGCTGATCGATATGATCTTGCAGGGGGAGTCATCAATGTTGACGTACCTTCCCACCTTCAGCTCTCTGATCTCTTTCATTTCCCACATTTTTTAACCTTCCTTATGCCGCTGGTCTGCGATCCAACTATTTCCCGAAATGCTGGATGGACTGCTGTTCATCGGATGATGACGGCATTTTTATCTGATTTCCTTATCCGTCCCCTATATTTAAATATGTTTTGTAGGTAGCGGGTCAGCGTCTGGATTTGTTGCCGTGTTTCTTCTTTGATGTGCTCTGGCTCTGTTTCTTCTTCGGAGCCTCAGGGTAGCGTTCCTGGATGTCCCTGACGCGTGTTTCGAACTCTTCTTTCAGGATCTCTCCTCTGAAGGATCCTTTGTTAGCATCGATCTTTGCGGCAATGAGTATCTTCCCGGCAAGGGCTCTGGCTATTTTGCCCCTCTGCCAATATGGCGACCTGTGCACGTCGGGATGCTGATAGATCACACCGTGTTTCGGAGGACGTTTTCCTGACCTGAGATGCCTGAACATCGCCTTCTCGGCACCGAGCAGCTGCACAGTGGAGGAAGGCAGCGAGGACAATCTTTCCAGCCCTCCGGCTAAGGATATAAGCCTGGCCGAAAGCGGAGCGCCGATCAATGTGCACATGTTCGGCGCGACCTCTGAAGCAATCTCGGTGATGTATAGCTCCATCGTCTCTCGTTTCTCATACAGCCTGACAACAGCATCGGCAAAGCCCATCATTTCCTTCAGATCGCCATCGTCAAGGTCTGCGCCTATGGAACCTATGTTGAGGCCGAGTTCTCTGATAATGCTTTCCCGGTCGCCGTGTTCCGCTATAAGCTGAGCATACCTGTCATCTTTTGCGATATCTGATAATTCAGGAAAATGCATCCCGTACCACTCATGCAGCCTCTCGTTCAGAAGGTTGGAACTTTCGATAAGATCGTCCAGTCCCCTTATCGCATGGACCAGGTTCCTGTCCCGGGGGATAGGCTCAGAGGTTCTTAATCTTCCAAGACCCAGCATTGCGCTGTGCATTATGTCTTCGGTGAACCCGAATGACTTTGGGTCAAGGAAAGAGGAATCGTAGAACATCGGTTTTCCCAGCTCTGACTGCCTGGCAGCGGAAACAGAGACCTTTGGCATCTTCCCGGCGAGCTCCCTCTCTTCTTCAAGTATGGAACCTCTCTGTATGGCCGCAAGCTTCTCTGCCATAAGGCCCGGATCCTTCGGCATGAGCTTTTTATCAATGATCTTCCCGCTCTTTTCGTCGATAAGGAAGACGCCGAACCATTTTGTTACGAGTATTGCCACGAGATCACATCTTTGAAAGCTTCTTTATCTCAGACATCGGGAGCTCGTCCGCATCGCCCGCCAATATCTGCAGTTTCGCCTGGAATTCAAGTTCTTCCATACGGTTGAATGCTTCTTCCAGGGTCCTGCCCTGCGTTATTGCGCCATGTCTTTCCATCAGCATCGCCTTGCAAGAAGCATGTTCTGCGACGGCCTCTGTGAGTTTCTTTGAGCCCGGTGTGAAATAGCCGATCATCGGAACGTCTCCCAGCAGAATGACGCCTTCCGGCGTGAGCGCACTTCTCATGTTCTCTCCCCTGACAGCAAGCGCGGTGCAATAGAGAGGGTGGCAGTGGATCACCGACGCAGTATTGGGATTTGCTTTTAGCAGCGCTATGTGGAACTTATTCTCAATAGATGGTTTTCCATCAGAAAGGATCTTCCCGTTAATGTTCATCAATACCATCTCATCGGGTTTGAGAAGGCCCTTGTTCCTGCCGGAGGGAGTTATTATGAACTCTTTTTCGTTAAGGCGCAGACTCATGTTGCCTCCCGCGGAGACCGTGAGGTTCCGATCGTAAAGAAGCCCGCAGACA
>WQTN01000016.1 GCA_009786295.1 Methanomassiliicoccaceae archaeon | reverse complement strand
CCAATCCAGCTCATATTCTGTGGCCAGTTTGAAACAGTCTTCAAGGTCTCCGGCTCTTTCTGTCATGCTTTTGAACAGGAAAATATCGCTTTGAGAACAGATGTACAGTTTTAGCTTATTCAGCGCCAGAATAATGGACGCGCGTTCAATCATCCTTTCAGAAAGGGTGAATTTCCCGCACACACATTGGCAGAACAGGTCCACCCGGTATTCGCCTCTGATCAGGATGTCCGACAGGGCCATGCGCCCGTATGCAATCCCAGGAGCCTGCTTGCTAAACCCGATTGAGTGAAATGCCTTAGTAAGATCCTCGTATTCTTCGTTTGAGGATACAACGATATCGATATCCTTGGTCTCATCCCGGAGGCCGTACTTCATGAGAGCTCCGCCGCCTATCAGAAAGACATCAACATCCTTTTTTGTGGATATGT
Organism: Methanomassiliicoccaceae archaeon; assembly: GCA_009786295.1. GTDB lineage: Archaea > Thermoplasmatota > Thermoplasmata > Methanomassiliicoccales > Methanomethylophilaceae > Methanoplasma. The sequence continues at coordinate 2,620 of WQTN01000016.1, read as the reverse complement.
TGAGCTCTTCGAATAAGGATGCTATGTCTGAAAAGTTGCCAATCACAGTTCCACCCCGTATACATCTGCGCGTTCCCGCATCTCCTGCAGAGGTACCCATCCTTTCACGACGGAGCCAGCAAGGACGATGTCCATCTCGTCTTTCATTTTATGTCTTGTCCCTTTCAATTCGTCCTTGTATTTGGCATATAATATCAGGGCCATCATCCTCAGCCACCAATCTTCACTATCCGATATAACATATAGGGAATGCAGAAACACATCTGAAACAGACAGGTCCCGTTCTAGGTTACAATAATAGATTGTTCTGAGCCCGATTTTTATTCCGAATTCCTCATACCGGGAGAAAGCGGTCTTTGTTAGGTCAGCGGCGGAGTCGTTAGAAAATATAATAAGGTCTTTCGACACGTGATATACCCTTGACCCGCGTATTGCACGATGGTCGTTGTTCTTCAGGTATAATGAATATGATATTGCAAACTCTGACAGATCCGGCCAAACCTCCCGATTGAGAGAATACTCTCTATTCTCCTTTATGACCATGCTCCTGGACTCCATTTTCTTAATCTTTCGAGATATGGTGGTCCGGTCCACACCTATGCGCTCCGTTAATTCATTTATAGACAGAGGGGCGGTTGCGAGTTCTGCGAGGATTTCTGTACCGCTGTTGGAGAGTGCCTCATACGATCCGTGAAGTCTGCGCAGGACATTCAAAAGCAGAATTATATGTGTTTTGTCCTCAATGATTACCTTCCCCTCTTCCAAACGCAAGATTTCCTTTTTCCGAAGGGATTTTAGCACCTTGTAGATCTGTGCCTTTGTTTTGTTCTCGGTCTCCGTCAATGAAAAAGGCGTATTGTTGCCTTTATTGACCTCTGATAGCATTTTAAGTTCAGAGCTGGAGAGCATGAGCAAATAAGGATACTTTTATATAAATATGTATCGCTTTTTGCACATATTGTAAATGTCTATCCGATTCCATGTCATTTTTCTGTACTGATCAAAGGAAGCACCAGATTTTGCTTTGCCTGCGGGATTTGCGGAAGTTTTATATTGAGTAATCACATTACTATGACTGTCATAGTAGTATATGCAACATTATACTAACAATGTCAGAGGTGAGATGAATGGAAGCAAGAACGTCCGCCGATCTGCTCAGAGGGCACACAGACACGGTAGTCCTAAGCATACTGCTGAAAGGCGATAACTACGGCTATGAGATCCATAAGAGCATAACCGACAGGCTCGGCGGCGAATACGAGATGAAAGAGGCCACGATGTATTCCAGTTACAAACGGCTTGAGTCGGACGGCTACATAACATCGTACTGGGGCGACGAAACACTCGGGGGCCGTCGCAAATATTACTGCATAACAGACAGCGGTAAGGAACTTTTCCGGCAGAACAAAGCCGACTGGATAAAAACGCAGGCAATACTCAATAAGCTATTGGAGGAATGAATATGAGAGAGAAAGTTTACGTCGACCGCCTGTTTGCAGGTTACGAAGATACTCCCGAGATAAGAGATTTCAAAGAGGAGATAACAGGAAACCTCAAAGAGCGCGTCAAAGAGCTCATGTCGAAAGGGCTAAGTGAAGATGAGGCCTTCGACAAGGCTACCGCAGAGCTAGGAGACATCACAGCCATCGCTGATGATCTCGGAAAGAAAAAACGCAACGAAGCTATTGGCCAAATGTATATGAATGCCAAAGTGCCGATCACGAAAAAGACGGCTCTGGGACTGACACTTGCCACAGGGCTGCTCCTTCTCGGCGCGGCAATGTTCATCATAAACTACTTCAGCGACGAGAGCAAGATCCGGTTCTATTATCTGGGGATCCTCCTGATATCGGACGCCTTAGGGCTGTATGTCTATTCCGGCCTTACACAGGAGTCGGTCTACCGTTTTGCTATGAAGAACAAGCGTGCGCTGATGTATGGGGTCATCGTCTTCGTGGGCGTTCTGGGAGAAGGGCTTGCCACTGTGCTGTTCTTCTTTGACAATGCGGAATTGGCCATTGCTCTGGGAATAGAGTTCGCGCTGGTGGTCCCGGCGGTCTGCGCGTTGGTCTTCCTCGTTGCGACCGGAAGCAACCGCGATAAGCCGTGGGTCAAGGCCCGCAAGGTAGAAGAATACACGAATCTGCAGTCGGGTATCATATTAGGGATCGGGATCGGCCGCGGCACCGATATCGAAGAATCTCTGAATTCAGAGATGAGCATGGTCGACCCGGTCAGAGCGGCAAGGTTCGGAGTGATAAGCGGCGGACTGTGGGTATTGGCGGCAGCGTTGTTTGTCACATTCGGACTTTTTTACGACTGGGGATATGCATTGCTCGTGTTCCTGTTCGCAGCAGCGGCCCAGGTCCTGATGGTATCAACAATATTCAGAAAGAGAGCATAAGATCTACCATACCAAACCAATTAACATGCTGTCCCAACGAAAGAACAGCATGCCTCCTTTTTAATACGGCGAAAGTTATAAAATCATATAGATGATTATCTATGTATGGTTGTTCTTTCGAGTGAGGATTACACCGAGAAGGCTGAATTTTTCAAAGCCCTTTCGGATAAGAACAGGCTCATGATCGTGGACATGCTGTCCTGCGGAGAGCTTTGC
>WQTN01000015.1 GCA_009786295.1 Methanomassiliicoccaceae archaeon | reverse complement strand
GGCATAATAACCTGGAAGAATCTTTCCAAAAAGGATTGATCAGACCTTCTCTTCTTTTTTCGGCGTATTGCCGGATTTTGTCCGGTAGTAAGAAAGAGGATGGTTGATCTTCGCGCATAGACTGTCGGGATCAAAGCATATGCCGTTCGTTTTCATTGTCGCGCATTCCGGCGGAGTGTAACCTTCCCCGCCCCGTTCCTCGCCGATTATATGCTTGATCTGATAGCTTGATTTTGACTCATCGAAATCAGGCGACTGCGCAAACAGGCCGATTATCTGCTCGTAGCTAAGGCCCAGCGCGTTGAGGTATGAGACCAGCGCGAACCTTGCGCTGTGTGGCAGGTTCACGCCGTTCTGTGCACTTGCCAATATGGCCTTTATGCAAGGCGGGAGATAATTCGAATTCATGCCGTCGCCGCCTGTCGGGCTGAGCTTCTTCTTTGTGTCTGACAGGAGCACGCCGATGCGGTCGAGGTCCTTCCTCAGAGCTTTCCTGAATGCATCTGGCACATTCAGAGGAAGCTCCGACTCGATCTTCTCCTGCAGAGCGTTCTGAAGAAGCCTGTCGAACCTGTCGGAGCTCAATCGGACGAGACCGCCTTTGAGATCGGTGTTGACAAGCTTCCACTCCGTGGCCTTCATGACATGAGAGAACCGCAGATAATCGCTGAAATGCATATTGATCATGCCTTCCGCATCGACAGTGGACATCACTCCAAGTTCTTCGGACACTGCCATTTCTGATCCGCGGTCATCAGAAAGAAGGTCATTCATTCTTGATGCTTCGGCAAGGGCGTATCTCTTTGTTAGAAATCGATCGTTTATACAGGAAACGATCATCCTTGCATAAGGGTAAGAAAGAACCTCCATAAGCCTATCGTATTCCTGAAGAAGGGAGACATCGCTCACTTTGTGCTGGGATATGGCGCTGAGAACGCGTTCCGCACCTCTTTTTCTGGCACTTTCGTAAGAGGGTGAACTTATAAGCGACTCTATTTCAGCGGAATTCTCCTCGGCATACTTAGCGGATACCTTGAGGAAGGGATATCTTGCGGCCTGAAGAGAGTCCATGTGCCTTCCAATGCGGTAACAGTAATTTAGGTTTTGGTTACATAACCATAAGTGTAGCGAAACATCGCATTCGAAGAGCCTTATTGGGATATTGATATCATTCTCCGAATGCTCTCAAAAACAGCCGGGTCATCAATTGCTTCTTTCAGTTCGTCCATTGAATGGTATGGTCTTTTCAGGACGATCTTCGCAGCTCTCTTTTTGCCGATCCCCGGAAGCTCCTCTATTGCGGACATGGGCATCTTATTGATATTGAACGGAGTTGTTATTCCCGTTATCGATCTGAAACCCCAATCCGTGATCGTTACGTCATGCGAAGAGCCGAGCTCCACCTTATAAGGTATGCCGACAAGGAGGGGATATGTGCCGATCTGTCTTCCGAACGTATTGTTCCCGTCGTGGATCTCCATGTACACATCTCTCAGGACAGTTCCTTTGGGGACGACACGCATAAGCATCTCTCTGTCGATCTCTTCCCTGACCGCATCCTTGAATTTTTTAAAGTCCCCTTTGTCGATCCTTGTATTGAAATCCTTTCTGAGCGGCATGACCTGGCGTATGTTGATGCGCCTTATCATCAATTCTTCATCCAAGATCCTCTTCAGGAGGTCCATATCAAGCCGGTATGTGCTTTTTGTCTCTCCGTCAAGACCGCAGATTATGTTAATCCCCGGCAGCAGTTTCGGCAGACCGGTGGGCCCCCGTTCTCCGCCGATCTCATTGATGGTCCTTATTGCATCAACGATCTGTTCCGATGTACAGTTAAGGTTGTTCTCTCTGAAAACAACTGGATCTGCGGATTCAAGTCCAAGTGCCAGAACGTTTCCGGATGTGCAGCATTCCGCAAGGATTCCGATGATCTCTTTAGACTCCTCGGGGTGCGAGGATATTACTGCGGGATTCGCATTATCCACATGGAGCACATTCAGATCAAGAGCCTTCAGGCCCGTGAACAGTTCCCTCACGGCATCGGGGTTCGGGGTCGGAGTATCAGAGTCTTCCGTTGACCCGTAGGATATTATGCATGTCTGTCCGCCTATCCTTATGTTCCTTATGCCGAGGGAGACAAGTTTCTCTGCTTCAGTGATAATATCGCGTGGGGAGCGCATGAGCGGTTTACCCTTCAAAGGTTCTATGCAGTAGGAGCAGCCCCCGCTCTTGTATCTGTGACATCCTCTGTATGTTTCCATCTCGGCGATCAGAGGGTGAGGGAAATCCTGATGCTGGGTCACTATCTCTGCTCCGAGCATCATCCACCTGTTCCATTCTTCAAGCGTACGGTAGCGCTCGTCCACCTCCTTTCCGGTCATGCCGTCGTAGAGGGACGCAGCGATGTCTTTCCTGATCGCAAAATTGAATTTTTCCGCAACAGGAGAGGATGCCGCCGATCCGCCGATCAGTCTCCACCCTTTGAGCTTTGGGACAAGAGATTCCAGTTCTTTCATGGACAGCGGCATGGATCTCAGATACTTCCCGGGCACAGTATTTCCGGAAAGGACCACGCTGACGTCGGCATCTGGGATCTTCCGGCCTTTTCTTATCATGTCAGCGGAAATGTATTCGACGGCCGCCCCGGCATCGATCGATGCGCCGGCTATCGATCTGACCATAGGTGATATGTAAGGCGGAACGCCCAATGCTGCAGGGTCGTCGATGTAGCCGTCGATCAGAACCACTCTGACATTGTTTGTCATATAGAGAGCAAATGAACGTAAATTAGATATAAATATGGATAGGATTATTAGGGTGTCTGCAATTCGAAAGTAAACTACGATATTCGTAAAAACTGGGAGAAATACACATGAATAATGACAGAGAAATAACGATTGAGGAGCGTCTCGAGAGGGCAAAGAAGCCAGGACAGGATGCGATGAAACTGCATAAGTACTATGGCGGCAAGATTGAGATAACGCCTAAGGCCTGTGTAAGATCCTTTGACGATTTTGCGATATGGTATTC
>WQTN01000014.1 GCA_009786295.1 Methanomassiliicoccaceae archaeon | reverse complement strand
AGACCTCGTCCGCCATAGCGTTGGCAAACGAAATGCAGTGGGACATCATCGAGATGAACGCCTCTGACCAGAGAACGGCGGCCGCGGTGGAGGATGTGGCTTTGAGAGCGTCCGTCTTCAACTCGCTCGGGATGGACGAAGAATACAAAAGCAGTGCAGCCGGGAGGAAGAAGCTCATTGTTCTCGATGAGGCGGACAATCTGTTCGGGAATGCCGACAGAGGAGCTCTTCCGGCGATCAACGAGCTCATTAAGACAACAAAGCAGCCGGTGATCCTGATAGTCAACGACTTCTATGCTCTTTCAAAGAAAAGCTCTGCTGTCAAAACAGACACGATACAGACAACGCTGAGAAAACCCTCTGCGGGACCGATCAAGAACGCCCTGAAGAGGATCGCCGATTCCGAAGGAGTAGCCGCCGACGATGCTGTGCTGATGAAGATCGCCGAGAATTCTAACGGGGATATGCGGGCGGCAGTAAGAGACCTTGAGGCCCTTTCACACGGAAAAAGTTCTCTGGATATCTCTTCCGCAGAGGTACTGCAGGAAAGGCTGGTAAGGAAGGACATGTATTCCGTTCTGGATAAAATGTTCAGGAAAAACGATCCCTTCGGAGCGAAAGCGGCGTTATACGATGCGGATGTTGACCCTGAGACCGCAATACTCTGGATCGATGAGAATCTTCCTTATGAATACACAGAACACGGAGATCTGGTGAGAGGATATGAAAAGCTCTCAAAGGCGGATGTGTTTCTGGGGCGTGTCAGCAGGCGCCAGTACTACGGGCTGTGGTCTTATGCCGGCGAGATGATGACCGCCGGGGTTACTGTGTCCAAAATAAGCAACAGGACCTCTTCCGAAAGATTCAGATTCCCGCAGTATCTGATGAAGATGTCAAGATCTAGATCCATGCGGGCAGTGAAGTCATCGCTGTGCTATAAGATCGCCTGTTATCTTCATACATCCACGAAAAGAGTGGGGACAGACATCCTAGGACCTCTGAAGGATATAGCGGTCAATGACCTGGAGATAAGGGTCATGCTCGTAAGGAACATCGGCCTGGAACCGGAGGAACTGGGGTTCCTTCTTGACGCAAAGATAGATTCCAAGATCGTTAAAGAGACCTTTCAGGCTGCCTCACAGCATGAGGCAGATAGACCTAAAACAGACCTGAAGACAGAAGGGATATCAGGCCCGGAAGCGCCCGCAGAAGAGAGCCTACCTACCAAATGCGAAAGACCTGTTCCCGATACGACCGGAAAAAAACCGCAGAGCAATCTGTTTGATTTCTGAGGGGTTCGATGGACGAAACATACAGGGAACTGCTGACGAAACAGCAATACCGCCTCTACAAAGACCATGCTGCGGTAAAGCTCTGCCATTGGCTGAAAGAGAGCATGATACGGGGCCGTTGCTGCTATAAAGAGGATTTCTACGGTATAAAGAGCCATCGTTGCCTGCAGATGACCCCTGCAATAAACGAATGCAGCCAGTGCTGCAGTTTTTGCTGGCGGGTGCAGGAAAGGGATTATGAGGTCAAGGACTGGGCGGAGCCCGAAGAGATGCTGGATGCTTTGATATCTCAGCACAGGTTGCTGATATCGGGGTTCAAAGGAGATTCGCGGTGTTCAAAAGAGATGTTCGAGGAGGCCTCAAACCCGAATCAGGTCGCGATATCTCTCGCGGGCGAACCGATAACATACCCGTATCTGTCGGACCTCATCAAAGAATGCCACAGAAGGAATATGACCACCTTCCTCGTGACGAACGGAACATACCCAGAACGGTTGGAGTCCTTGGACGAACTTCCGATGCAGCTGTATGTGACCATCGCTGCCCCCAACGAAGAGATATACAGAAAGGTCTGCAGACCCAAAGCAGGCGACGGATGGGATCGGCTAATGAGGACACTGGATATTCTTCCGTCGCTCGATACGCGGACGGTAATAAGGCATACGCTGGTAAAGGACCTTAATTTCGGATGGGTGGATGAGTATGGGAAACTGGACGCCAGAGCGGACCCGGACCTCATTGAACCTAAGGGATATGTTTTCGTCGGCGCGTCCAGACAGAGGCTCTCCATGGCATCGATGCCCTCTTTCGAAGAGATAAAAGACTTCTCGTCTCAGCTGGGAGACATCGTGGGGATGTCCGTCATAAAAGAGAGACCGGACAGCAGGGTCCTTCTTATGAGCAGAGAGAACATTGATATGAATATCAGGAACAATATCCGTGTCAGAAAGGGAAGAAGTCCCGCATGAAAATAAAGAACAGAACCAAATGAACTATCAGGAACAGATATATCACTTTGAACTTCGGCTTCCTGGCCTTATGCCTGAACACCTTCATTCCGGCCAGTGCGCCTATGGGTCCGATCAGCCCTGACCCTATAAGCGCAGATTCGCTGATCCTGTAGTTACCCTTGATAGCTTTCTGTTTATCTGCTCCGAAAAGGAAAAAAGAGATGCCGTTCAGTATCAGATACAGAACGGCAATGATCAGGATGAGTTCCAGGCTCATCTTCTCTGCATCTCTTTTATGAAGTCATCGACGGATTTTTCCATCCCTTCGTCGTTCTTCTCGCCTTTTCCGTGGAAGAAGAACCCGTCGCTGATCCCAAGCTCGCCTGAAACTTTTTTCAGCTGTGCCTCGCCTTTCTCGTCATTTAACTTGCACGAAAGGAAGAGGGACGTCTTCTTACCGGACAGCTGGCTCTTGTTGTTCTCAAGGAATTTGACGAGTGCGCCATACGGTTTTCCCGCATGTATTCCTGTGCCGAATATTATGTGGCTGTATTCTGAAAGATTGATCACTGTTTGTTTTTTAAGATCGAAAACGTCTGCTTTCAATCCTTTTGCTACGTACGTCGCGATCTTTCTTGTCTTTCCAAGCCCTGAAGAGAACACTACTGCTTTTTTTGTCATAATCCCATCCTCTGTGTTACCGGATATCTCCGATGTATAGAGTGTGAACGCAATAACCGATATATGAAATTATACGCTCTCTGGCATTGA
>WQTN01000013.1 GCA_009786295.1 Methanomassiliicoccaceae archaeon | reverse complement strand
GACACCGGCAGAAGGGGAAGATATCTGCTGCATAACATGATGTTCCTTGACGTAAAGCCTGAGAATATTGATAAGATCGTCATATCCCATGGGCATGCCAGCCACATAGGGGGCATAGAGGATCTTCTCAGGAACAGGGAAATGCCGCTGAACATTTACGCCCCGCAGTCGGCGGCGGGCAGCGGAAAGAAGTTCAGCCGCAAAGGCATCCGCATTCCGGAGGACCTTTCTAAGAAGACGGACATATATGAAGTAAGGGATTGGATGGAGATAGCCAATAAGCTGTTCGTTTCCATCCCTATGGATGCAGGCGGAGGGCTGACAGAGAGCTTTCTGGTGTTGCTGTCGAAGAAAGGGCCGGTCGTCATATCGGCATGTTCTCATGCGGGCACGGCCGAGATCATGGAAGCCGTGAAGAAAAGATTCGGAGCGTATCCCCACACCTTCATTGGCGGAGTGCACATAGGAAAAAAGGAGAAAGAGAAAGCAAGCAGGATCGCATCCGCATTCTCGGAGAAGAACTGCCAAAATCTTTATCTCAACCACTGCACAGGGGTCAATGGGATCATGTACCTGAGAAAAGAGCTGGGCCTTAAAGGAGTAAATAATTTTTATGTCGGTTCCGTACTGTCTGTGGACGTCTGAGGACAGGACGGACCTATCAAAGATATATTCAAATATGCCGGATTTGTACCAAAGCGCGTGATACCATGAGATGGCGCATAAAGACAGCATCAATGTTCATCGTGATGACCCTGATACTGTTGGCCGTAGGTCTGGCAGTGGGATGGCTGTACAACAACATATGGATCGGGCTGATCATAATGCTGTGTTTAGCAGTGGTATTCAATGTGTATGCTTATTTCTTCTCGAAGCGCAGTGCGCTGAGAGCGAACAAGGCGCGCATAGTGTCTGAGGCGGAGGAACCGCGGCTGTATTCCATTGTCAGGAACGTTGCGAATAAGGCAGGCATTCCGATGCCTGAGGTGGGAATATCGGAGTTGTTCATGCCGAATGCGTTCGCGACCGGAAGGAACCCGAAGAACGCAGCCGTGGTCGCCACCAGGGGACTTCTCAACCTGCTTTCTGACGATGAGCTGGAAGGGGTAATTGCGCATGAGATAGCTCATGTCAAGAACAGAGACATCCTTGTGATGTCGGTGGCATCCACGATGGCGGCCGTACTCTCATATCTCGGAAGGTACGCCATGTACGGCATCATGTTCAGCCGCGACAACAAGAATGCTTACACGATACTAATAGCGATAGCCCTTAGCATAACAGTGCCTATAGCCGCGCTCCTTGTGCAGCTGGGTGTATCAAGAAGCCGCGAATACCTCGCAGATGAGACCGGCGCGATGATAACCGGCAAGCCCCGCGCGCTTGCCAGCGCTCTCAGGTCCATAGAGACGGGAGTAAGCTCTCAGCGCAATGATTACAGCAACGACAGTTATGAGAGCATGTGGATAGCGAACCCGATCAGAAAGAAAAGCCTCTTCAAAAGACTGTTCAGCACCCACCCTCCGATGGATGACAGGATAGAGAGGCTCAATGATCTTGCCGCGAAGATGGAAAGCGGCCAGAGGCCGAGGTTCGATATCTCCCCGAAAAGAGGAAGAAAACCCACCCGGATCTGATCTTACTTAACAGGTTCCCATTTCGCAAGTTCGTTGACCTTGGAAAGCGTGGAACCTCTTTTTATCTCTTCTCTTGTGCGGTTCTCCCTTTCGTGGACATCCAGCGTTCTGTTGGCCACCTCGACCGCAGCCTCTTTCGGAATGACCATAAGGCCGCACTCGTCGCCGACTATCCAATCTCCGGTACGGACGATCTGTCCGCCGATGGTCACTTCTATGCCAATCCCCCCGTAACCCTTCGGTTCTCCGGCGCATGGGATCACACTTCTCGCGAATGCGGGGAATCCCATTCTCTTTATGTCGTCAATGTCCCTTATGGCGCCGTCGATGACGACTCCCCTTACGCCCATGACCATCGCCGAGTGGGAAGCGAGCTCCCCCCACACTGCCACTGGAGCATTCCCTGCATCGATCACGATTACATCGCCCGGCTTTGCTTTGTCTATTGCTTCGACGGGCTTCGCCCAGTCGCCGTTAGCAGTCTGTACGGTCAGTGCTCTCCCGACCATCCTGACGCCGTCCGCGATGAATGGCATAAGGCCCATGATGACCCCTCTTTTATGGAATGCGTCGGATATGTTGCAGGTAGAGGCTTTGGAGAACGCTTCGAAAAGTCCGTCCTCATTGTATTTCTTGGACAGTACGGTGTCAACAGCCTTTCCGGATATCGATGATATCATATCGGCGGCAGCGCCCTTTATGTCAGCGGCTTTGATTATCGCGCCGCCGATTATCAGTATCGATGCTCCCATGTCGATGTATCCGGATGCCGTTTCAACTGTGATCCCTCCAGCGACCGCAACAGGCACGGAGACCTCCTGAACAATCGTTCTGAGGATGTCATGCGGCTGTCCCTCGCCCCTCATCTGCGAGTCCACTCCCATGTGGAGACAGATGTAAGAGGCTCCAAGCTTCTCTGCGGCCTTTGCCCTAGAGAGGCGGTCAGGAACGTTGATCATATCAACCATGACCTCCGCGCCGTATTTCCTTCCGGCGGAGACCGCTTCCGCGATCGTGGAATCGTCTGCGAGACCCAGCACGGTAACGATGTCCGCACCGGCCTTGGCCATTATCTCGACCTCCAGTCCACCCACGTCCATTGTCTTTGTGTCAGCGATGATTTTCCTGTCTGGGAACTCCCTGCGGATCGTCCTCACGGCATCCGCACCGCCGCTCTTTATCAGAGGGGTGCCCACTTCCACCCAATCCGCACCGCCGTCAACGGCTTCGTGGGCTATTTTGACAGCACGATCCAACTGCATAAGGTCCAGAGCTACCTGCAAGACCGGTTTCATGCTGCCTTTATTAACGGAGCGTTATTTACACTTATTGAAAGCGGACGAAACATCCGAAAGACAACACTGCAAAAGATAA
>WQTN01000012.1 GCA_009786295.1 Methanomassiliicoccaceae archaeon | reverse complement strand
TTACATATTCTTTCATGGGCGGTGGGGGAGGGAGCGATTTCGGCAGAGGCATACTGATAACATTCAAGAAAGACTGAAACAATAGTTTGCAGAAAGATGCAAAGGCACATTTTTCATGGCATGTCGTCAAGAGAAAACATCACATGGAATCGGTCTGCGACTGCGGCAATTGCACAGTTTCAGCGTGATATCCTCCAATTGTTTCTCAAAAGTAACATGGTATTTGGGCATCCGATTATATAGTCACGAACCAAACTTACTTGAATGATTAATGCCATGTCAATAGTATGGCAGGAGTCGAACAGATAGAGATCTCCAAACCGGTTGACCTGAAGGCAATAGAAAGCAGGCTAAAGGAACTGGAAATAATGAACAAGAAACAGAAGAAGGCATCGGAGAGGCTGGAGTTCATCCGTCTGAGGTATCTGGGATATTCGACCCCCGAAGCATGTACTATCCGGAATGTGAGTATCCAGACAGGATACAATTGGCAGAAGGCGTGGAACGAGAGCGGCATGGACTCCGTCATGCCGAACTACGGCGGCGGAAGGCCGCCGTCCATGACCGCCGAACAGAAAGAGAGGTTCAAGAACGCGGTCGCCAAGGACATGCTGACCACTGTCGAGGCGGGAGCATATCTCAGGGGCCGCTTCGGTCTGGTATTCACCCCTAAACACGTCCGCTCGATGCTCAGATCCATGGGGTTCCGGCACGCAAAACCATACGACATCGATTACCGCCGGCCGGCCGATGCCGAGACCGACCTAAAAAAAACATCGGATCAGCGTTGGACCCTCTGAAAGGACAGGATTTCGCATGGGATTCCTCGATGAATTGGCCCAGAGGATCAGTGTAAGAACAGAGAAGGTATGGTCTCTCGGAAAGCCTGTACACATAGTAAATTCCAATAGGATCAACGCTAATGTGTTCGGATTCTATGCGATCGACGGCGTCTCTGCGTCAATGTTCCCGAAAAGCTCGAAGGCCGCCGACATGTGTGCATTCCTGGACACCGTCCGCGAGGCGAACGGTGAAAGGAAAGTTGTGATCGTTCTCGACAACGGGCGCATCCATCATTCGAGAACGGTCGCCGAGCATGCGGCCGGATCGAAAATCGTCCTTGTCTTCCTGCCGCCGTATTCTCCGCAGTTCAACCCCATAGAATTCATCTGGAAGACTATCAAGGCGAGGATATCGGGCATGTTCCTCCTGCACAGGGAACACCTCGTGGATGCCGTGCGGACGTTATTCGGGCAGGAATCCGCGAAACAAAGTTATGGGGAAGGATGGAAGAGGACCTTTTTAATGGCTTATGATTCAAATAAGTTGAGTTCGCGACTATATTTATATTTTACAATAAACATATATATTGGCGGCGAAAACGCAGCCCAGAATCCCTTGCAGAAAAAGCCATCAGCCGATGATAAAAAAGAGCAAAAATCAACGAGAAGAGAGGAGGCTTGACAGACAAAGCAAGGCTGAGGCGGGTGCTCAGGAAATCACTGAGTGAGTGAGCGCACTCGATATCATCACTGGAGGACTCTGTCCATCATTAGTGGGAGATGTGTCGCGCATTGGGTCCATCCGCCGCAGGGATGCACTGCATAGCTGAAAGAGGTGTTAAAAATGACAGAGAAAATGACTCACATAGAAAGGTGCGCAGCTTCACTAGCAGGTGAAGAAGTAGACCGACTCACCGTATACCCAGTCGCATGCGGTGTCAGCAGAAAACTTCTGAATGGCGGGAAGGGAATAAAATATAACGAATGGGCAAATGACCCCAAGCTGTTCGCGCAGGCGTTCATAGAAGGTCAGAAACACTTCGACTTCGACCTTGCGATAGGACTTATGGACCTCTCTGTCATGGCAGGGGACCTGGGCGCACACATAAGGATGGATGATCAGAACACTCCCTTCGTTGACAAACCTGCCATCAACAGCATTGAGGACTACGAGAAATTAGAGGTCCCTGATATAAGGAAGGGAAGGTGCGCAATTGTACTTGAAGGAACAAAGCTGTTCGCGGACAAGTTAAAGACGGAGGTCGTAACCGCAGGATTCCTTGAGGGTCCGCTGCTCGCTCTATCCCAGTCCGCAGGCGCGGAGAGGATGTTCATTGACATGTACACGAATCCGTCCGCAGTGCACAGGGCACTCAAAACCATGACCGCGTTTGACGAAGTACTTGTCGAGGAGATGGGAAAGACGGGCGTCGCTAGCCTCGCATGGGACTATCTCTGGGGAAACTACTCCTGTCTCGGTGACAAAGAGTATGAAGAATTCGAGGCGAAATATGCCCGCGGGCTCAACAAACTGACTGCGGACTGCGGAATGGCCGTGTGCATACACAACTGCGGTGACTTGCCACATCTGGACACGCAGATTCTGGACTACAAACCGGCAGTCTACTCCATGGCATATTATCCGCTTATCCCTGACTCGCCTTCCGCAGGCAAGGTAATAGAGGAGGGTTATGCCGACAACTGCCTCCTCTCGGGACAGATCGACCCACAACTTTTCATAAGGGGAAGTGCGGAGAAAATCACAAGGGTAACGTCTGACCTCATAAAAGAGGTCAGGACTGCCCTGTGCAAGCGTGGATTGAAGTCCAAATACTGCATCTCGTCGGGCTGCGAGATTCCACCTGACATAAACACGAAGCTTGAGAACATCACGGCGGTCGTGGAAACCACTAAGAAAGAAGGATGGGTGAAGTGCTAAACCACATACACGGTCATCATATGAATATGTAAAATAATAGCAATGTAAAAACGCCACGGCTCGCGATCGGTTCCTTACGTGCAAATAGTCGGTCGCAAATAAACAACTTTAAAGCTGGCTTTTCAAACGATTCTTTGCTTCAGAACAGGAATGCAGCAGCGAATAGCGGATAATGCTCCACGCCTGTTTCATCAACATATACATTGGTCTT
>WQTN01000011.1 GCA_009786295.1 Methanomassiliicoccaceae archaeon | reverse complement strand
GAGTATCGAATCGCTGACGAAGCTGACCATGGGCAACTCATCCTATCTGAAATGGAGGTTCATGTACACGGCAAAGAAATTCGGCATCATCGATAAGGATGCGGACCACCGGCAGATAAGTTTTTCACGTTTGTTCGAAACTTATCGCGACACGCCGGCATATGACGACGCATCCCGGAAGGTCATGTGGGAGGACCTGAGCATAGAGAATGCCGAAAAGGCGATATCGGCGCTTGCTGACGGCACCATCAGGATAAAGGTGACCAAGCTGTCACCCATCGGCCTGGAGGGCATCGCAAGAACGAAAGAACTGATGCAGCCGCTGAGAGCGGACCATTCCATTCTCATGGCAATGAAAAAAAGACTTTCGGATGAGATCATGTATGCATCATGCATCCGCTGCCGCTCTCAGCACAGGCTGCGCGCGGGAGACGCACCGAAGAGATTCTTCTGCGACAAGTGCGGCGGCAACATGATAGCCGTTCTCAAAGAGTATGAGCGTGACAACATCAAGCTGTTCACAAAAAATGATCCTGATGCGTCTGAGAAGAAGGAGATGCTGCGCATATCGCGGAACGCGAACCTGGTCAATGAGAACGGAGGGAAAGCCGTGATGATACTCGCCGGGCGCGGGATAGGACCGGATTCCGCATCTCGCATCCTCAACCGCATGCATACTGACGAAGATGATCTTCTGAGGGACATCCTTTCGTCTGAGGTCCTCTATGCAAAGAACAAAAGGTTCTGGGATTAGACCACTTTGTTCCTCAGTTCGCCGACACCTTTTATTTTTGCAACGACAACGTCGCCTTTCACAAGCGGGCCGATACCTTCCGGTGTTCCTGTTGCCATTATGTCGCCCTTCTCTATGGTCACGAATCTTGAAACGTAGGCGATAAGCTCGCCTATCGGGAATATCATCATCGATGTGCTGCCTTTCTGTCTCACAGTACCGTTCACAGAAAGTTCCAGGTCGAGGCAGTGGATGCCCTTCACGGAATCTATCGGAACGGGTTCGGACATCGGCCCGAAGGTATCCATGCCTTTGGCGATACACCACGGGTTGCCTTCAGCCCGTGCTTTCGTCTGCATATCCCTTGCCGTTACGTCGTTGAACACGGCTGCATGCGAGACATAGGACATCGCTTCGCTGCTGGGTATGTTCTTCCCCGTCTTACCGAATATTACCGCCAACTCCACTTCATGATGCACCGCACCGATCCCTTCCGTTATGACTATGTCGTCACCGTTGCCGATGAGGCACGACGGGGGCTTGAAGAACACTATCGGTTCGGTCGGTAAATTCGCATTCGTCTCCGACAGATGCGACCGGTAGTTCCATCCTATGCAGATTATCTTTCCCGGTCTCATTCAAGATCACCTTTCTTTGTGAACTCGGTCCTCTTCTCTTCCTCGGCAGACCCCATCTTCCTGGGCCTGTGCCCTTTGTAGCCTTTCGCGATCACGTAAACTTCCGACGATGTCGATCTTGTTGCATCCGGCGCGTGTATCTTCACGCTCTGGAAACGCTTCTCCATCATCTCTTTGATCGTGTAAAAGAGATCGCCCATGAACACCTTGACCACCATCTTCCCTTCTTTTCTGAGGATGTGGTCCGCTACGTCGACCGCGTATGTGCACAGATGTACGGAACGTGCGTGGTCCGTCGAGTAATGGCCGCCGATGTTCGGCGCCATGTCCGACAATACAACATCTGCCTTTCCGCCGAAACTTTCAAGCAGTTCGATCATGGTCTCTCTCATCGTGATGTCCCCGAGTATCGTCGTAACGCCTTCTATCGGCCTTATCGGCCTGAGGTCGACGCCTATGACCTTTCCTTCGCCGACGCGTTCCTTCGCTACCTGCAGCCACCCTCCCGGCGACGCGCCCAGGTCGACGACGGAATCCCCTTCCCGGAATATCTCGAACCTGTCGTCGATCTGCATCAGCTTGAACGAAGCTCTTGATCTGTAATCATATTTCTTTGCCAGCCGGTAGTACTTCTCCTGTCTGCGTTCGGAAAGCCAGCGTTTGGTCATCGTACGTATCATATGTTGTACGGATTTAATCCTTCGCAGTTCTGAAAGAAGATATAAACCATCAAACGTTACGTGCAGGTATGCCGGCGAAATGGACGTATGCAGAAGCAGGTGTTGACATTGACCGTAAATCCGGCGCCATAGAGTCGCTGGTCAAAGAACTGAAGTACAAACGTACCGGAAAAGGGAGATCGTCCGATTTGAAAGGACTGTTCACCAGCCTGATCGATTTCGGTGACGAATACCTTACATTATGCACCGACGGGGTCGGAACGAAGCTGCTCATCGCCGAGGAACTCGGGATCTGGGATACCGTAGGGATAGACTGCATAGCGATGAACGTGAACGATACGATCTGCGTGGGCGCTGAACCGATATCGTTCGTCGATTACATTGCAATAGACATACCCAACGAAGCGCTGACGAACGCCATCGGAAAAGGATTGGAAAAGGGCGCTGAGATGAGCAACATGGAGATAGTCGGCGGCGAGATCGCCGTTCTTCCGGACATGGTGAAGGGCGTGGACGTCTCGGGAACGTGCCTCGGATTCGTGAAAAAAAGTGATGTGATAACGGGACAGGAGGTCAATGAAGGGGACCTCATCGTCTCGCTCGCATCATCGGGCGTACATTCCAACGGACTTACATTGGCAAGGAAAGTTTTCGAGAGCGCCGGCATAGGGATGAAAGAAAAGACAGCGGGACTCAGAAGAAGCGTGGGCATGGAACTTCTTGAGCCGACCGAGATCTACGTCCGTCAGGTGCTTTCGATAATAAAGGATCATAAGGTCAGCGGCATGGTGAACATCACCGGCGGCGGTCTCCGGAATCTGCTGAGGATGAGGAAAGGCCTCAGGTACGTGA
>WQTN01000010.1 GCA_009786295.1 Methanomassiliicoccaceae archaeon | reverse complement strand
TTCAGCCCGCTCTTTTTGGCGAAATCGAAGCCTGCCCTTATGATCCTGTCAGTGCCCTGTGTGGTCGCCACGCAGAAATCGATCGCAAGGTCCTCGGTCACATCCGTGCCGTCGCTTCCGAGCGCATAGCTTCCTTCCGTGTTCTCCCTGAAGAATGTCCATTCTATGCCGAGCTCCGGGACAGACACAGGCCTCATGTTGGCAAAAAGGTCAAGCTGTTTTCTCATCGCCACGTTTGCGCTCTCTATGTTCGGCCATTGGTCGCCTTTGCTCGGGGTGGTCGTTGGCCCTTTGAGTATCACGTGACATTTTTTCAGTTCTTCAAGGGTGTCGTCGGGTATCGCTTTCATGACGGCCGCCCTTCTCTCAATGGTCAATCCGTCTATGACCCTGATCTCTGCCTTTCCGGCCTTTATTTTGTCTGCAAGAAGGAATTCCATCACTTTCTGGGCGGATGCGCATATGTATGGGCCGATGCCGTCGCCGCCGCAAACGCCGATAATGAGTCTATCAAGTTTGGAATAATCGGTCCAGTCTCCTTCTTTTTTGAGGCCTTCGACCCTTTTGAGCTGTTGCCTGAGCAGTTGGCCATATCTTTCCTGTGCGGCTTTGATAGATTCCTCATTTATCATTTATATCGCCTGAGAATCGAAATCCTAATAATAAAAATGATGGTCAAAGGCGTCTTGAGAGGATTATATATACCTATGCGGTTTTCCTGTTTTAATGATATTCGAAAAGCTTGCGGATGTGATTTTGAAGCGTTCGAAATTGATAGTTATCTTGTGGATCGCTATACTGATATGCGCTGTGCCGTTCATACTTAAGGCAGGAAGCGTTCTGGATTACGACACCGCAAACATGGCAGGGCCGGAGGCAGAATCGATCAACGGCGCCATAATAATGGAGGAATACTTCTACTCTCCAGACTCGCAGGCAGAAACAGTTGTTCTCCTTGTAGCAAGTTTTGATACGCCGGAAGGAAAAATGAGTGCTTTGGGCCTGTATGACATCATGTCCAATGAGTTCCTCAAATTCCTTGATAAAGGCGGTGCACAGAAGGTAACAGACTTCCAGATGTATGGATTATTCACTGCCTCTGACGACGCGAACAAAGGGGTTGCGATGTTTGCTGTGAACTACAGCGAACAGATGGTCAATGACGACCTGGTATCCGGAGATACTCCGGAACTCAGGAAATTCATCAGCAACGTATTGTTGAAA
The DNA here is from genome assembly GCA_009786295.1 of Methanomassiliicoccaceae archaeon. GTDB lineage: Archaea > Thermoplasmatota > Thermoplasmata > Methanomassiliicoccales > Methanomethylophilaceae > Methanoplasma. The sequence continues at coordinate 1,667 of WQTN01000010.1, read as the reverse complement.
TACAGTGTGTCAGGGGTTACGACATTTGTAACCGGAGCTCCTGCGATTGTCTACGACACCGAAGTGGCAGCATCTGAGGATATCTCTAAGATCGACATATTCTCGGTGCTGATGATCCTGATATTGGTCGGATTGTTCTTCAGGTCCTTCGTGACATCCGCGATGCCGCCTCTGACGATCGGCGCGGCTTTCGGAGTAACCCTCTGCCTCATGTTCTTCATAGGCTCTATTTTAGACATCATCTACATGACGGAAATGATTCTCCTCGTGTCAATGCTGGGCGCAGGGTGCGATTATTGTATTTTCATTTTAGCGAGGTATCGTGAAGAAAGGGTTCACGGGGCGGAACATGAGACTGCCGTCAAGAGAGCGATCACATGGGCAGGCGAATCGATAACGACCTCCGGTCTTGCCGTGGTGATAGGATTCGGAGCGATGTCCATATGCTCTTTCTCGATGATAAGTTCAATGGGGGTCATGCTGGCAGTAGGTATTATCATCGCCCTCGCAGCGGCCCTCACACTGATAACCTCGATGCTTGCGTTATTCGGAGAAAAGCTGTTCTGGCCCACAAAAATGGAATCGTTCAGAGAGGGCGGTAAAGCGGAAAAAGGATGGCACGGAAAGATGTCGCGTCTCGGACACGGCTATTTTACCAAGTCTGTCAATGCATCGATAAAGCATGCAAAGCTGATAATAGCGGTGGCGGTGCTCTTCACAGTACCGGCGGCCTACATAATGACAACATCCGACTCAACCTACGACATGATCAGTTCGATGTCGACCGGAGAGGGCATAGACGGATTGAATGAAATGGAACAGTACACCAACGGCGGCATGATCATGCCGAACTACGTGGTCCTTGAGCTGAGGGAATCCCTGGGGCAAATTGAGAGCACGGACATCTTGCCATTGGGCCTTCTTCGATGGAATCCCGGCAATGATCCGAGGATCAGCGACTTTTTGAAAGATCTTTCAACGGTGTCCTCTTCTTTACCCGGAGAAGATGAAAACATCGGGGAAGTATGGAGCATCTATGTATGGGATATACCTATGCTTGATGCAGATATAGTACCCAATGTCCCCAAAGGCGGGATGTCGGACCGCGAATATACGATAGCGGTCTATTCAGCGGCTGCAGAAGGACTGCCGGACACGCTTAAGATGCAGCTGCTTGCGCCTAATCCAAAAACAGGCACAAGTCCGCTGGAAGAAATAATATCAGCTTACGAAACATCGGTCGCCTTCGGAGCCAAACACAATGGTGTGCCTCTGGGTGTCGCTTACGGGGGCGTGAAGTACAACAACGCATATCTGAACGCTATGATCAACTGGGTTCTGAATAATGTGATGGCGTCCTCGGTCGGCGGAGAGACGAATGGCATCATTACCGATATAACATTCGTGAAGATCACCTTCATAACCAAGGATTCAGCGATGTCCGACCGCTCCATGGACACTATAAACTCCGTAGACAGAACAGTGTCAGAATTCGTAAACGAACAAGATATGATCTCGGACAAATGGCTTACAGGAAGCGCTGTTGTGATGTATGAGATATCGGAATTGGTCAGCAGTGAGTTCCTTAAAGTAGAGGTCCTCGCAGTGGTGCTGATATTCATCCTGTTGTTCTTTGTGATGAAATCTTACGTGACGCCGATACGTTC
>WQTN01000009.1 GCA_009786295.1 Methanomassiliicoccaceae archaeon | reverse complement strand
GGCTTCGACATCTATTACGACAAGGACACAGAGGAAGCGCTTGAAGGATGCGTTATCGAATTCGTCGACGATCCGAACTTCGGAACGGGCCTGACAATACGTGACCCCAGTTTCAGCGGCTGCTCGTCCTGCAGCGGCGGTTGCCGCTAAGGTTCACTTTCGGTGACCCCTCAAACACCTTTTTATTTTGTTATTCCGAATGTGGTTCAGCATGGGCTGCATCTCTCACCCTAAAATAACCCCGGATGCCGTGGAAGAAAGAAAATATCAGATGACCCTGGCAAAGAACTGTCTGAATACCAATACTCTTATTGTTCTCCCCACCGGCCTCGGAAAGACCATCATAGCCCTTTACATAACCGCCGTTGTTCTTCAGGAAGGCAGGAAAGTGCTTATGATGGCACCGACAAAACCTCTTGTGGAGCAGCATGCATCGGTATTTCAAAACCTTCTGATGAACACAGAGATCGGCGTTATGAACGGCCTCATGAGCGCCGAAAAAAGAAAGGGGATCCTGGAAGCTAACGATCTTATCGTCTCCACTCCTCAGTGCATAGCGAACGATCTGGAGAACGGAAGGTACGGCATGGAGGATTTCGGGCTGGTGATATACGATGAAGCGCACAGAGGCACCGGGAACTACGCATATGTAACGGTCGCAGAGCATTGCAAGAAGAACAGATCGGTCGGACTCACAGCCTCTCCCGGCGGCGACATAAAGAAAGTGGAGGAGGTCTGCAGAAACCTAAGGTTCATGCGTATAGATGTCAGGACCGAGAACGATCCCGATGTCGCGCCGTATATTCACGACACATATGTAAAAAGAATAGAGGTCAACATGCCCAAAGAACTTCTGGACATCGTTGATATCCTGAAAAAACTGCTTGACCACTATTTCATAGAACTTACCAACCTGCGCCTTACAAAAGAGAATTGGCCTCCTTCTACCACACATATGCTGATGATCGGAGAGTCCGTTCAGAAACGGCTGAGAAGGGGCGAACGGTCGGCGACGCTCTACCGCGGCCTCACTGTCCAGTCTATCTGCATAAAGATACTCCATGCTATCAATCTAGCCGAGACGCAGGGAATGAGTTCGCTGAGGTCGTATATGACAAAACTGAACGAGGACGCCCTAGCGCAGAAAGGGAACAAAGGCGGCAAAGAACTCGCTGCCAGAAAAGAGTATCTCGATGCCTGGAACATGGTCTCCGGCAGCCGGATAGAGCACCCCAAGGTCTCAAAGCTCATGAGTTTGGTAAGCCATATCTTGAATTCTGATCCAACATCCAAAGTAATGGTCTTCACACAGTACCGCGATACCTGCGATGTCCTGGTGGAGAAGCTTTCATGCATAGAGGGGGCAAGCGTGGGGAAGCTCATCGGGCAATCCAACGGCGGCCTCAGGCAAAAAGAACAGATCGGCATCCTTGAAGAGTTCAGGAGCGGTGTCAGGAACATCATAGTCGCGACATCCGTCGGAGAGGAAGGACTGGATATCGCCAGCACCAATGCAGTGATATTCTATGAGCCAGTGCCATCGGAGATAAGGACGATACAGAGGCGCGGACGCACCGGGAGGAAGAGCGACGGAGAGGTGTTCGTTCTTATTGCCAAGGGGACAATGGACGAAGTGTTTGAATATTCCAGTATGAAAAAGGAAGATCAGATGCGTTCGAGGCTGGAGAAACTTAACAGAGAACTCTCCCTCTCCATTGATGATGACCAGAGAAAACTGAGAGATTTCTAATAGGCCTATATCATACGGAATGATGCCATGCTGTACTCTGACATCGCAGATGTGTTCGACAGGCTCGAAGTGACAAGCAGCCGCCTTGAGATGACATCCATCCTCTCGGATTTCTTTAAAAAACTTGATCCTGGCTCTCTGAGAAATATTGTGTATCTGTCGCAGGGAATGCTGCACCCGGACTTCTACGGCGCAGAATTGGGCATGGCCGACAAGCTGGTTCTGAGATCGGTCGCATTCATATCCGGGGTGTCGGAAAGCAAGATGGACGAACTCTGGAAGAAAGAAGGCGACCCGGGGAAGATCGCCGAATATCTGCTGAAGAACAGAAAACAGGCGTCGTTGTTCTCGGAGCCTCTCACACTTGACAAGGTCCTCAGGAACCTGACGCTCATTGAGAATGCAGAGGGCAAAGACTCGCAGGACAAGAAGATGAAGTACCTCTCTAACCTCCTGATGGATTCCAGCCCTGTTGAGGCCAGATATCTGTGCCGCATCGTGACGGGAAGGATGAGGATCGGTGCGGGATCAATGACAATGCTTGATGCCCTTGCGGAAGCCTTCGGCACGAAGGAGGATCGCCCGGACATCGAGAGGGCGTTCAACATAACATGCGACCTCGGACTTGTGGCGGAGGTCCTTGCCGGCGGCGGCGTTGATGCAGTAAGAGAAATGAAGGTCACTGTCGGGAATCCGATCAAGGTCATGCTCGCCGAACGCCTGCCTTCGATACCTCTTATCCTTGATCGGATGGGCGGAAGGTGCGCGATGGAATTCAAGTACGACGGGATAAGGGTGCAGGCGCATATAGGCCGAGATTCGGTCAAATTATTCTCAAGACGTATGGAAGACCTTACTTCCAACTTCCCGGACATCGCTGCGGAACTGAGGAAACAGTGCAAAGCCGGAACAGCGATAATAGAAGGGGAATGCGTGGCGGTGGACACAGAAGGAGGCATGCTTCCTTTCCAGAACGTCACTCACCGCCGTAAGAAGCACGGCATGGACAAAGCCGTAGAGGATTACCCTGTCAGAATGTTCATGTTCGATATTCTGTTGGCAGACAGCGAGGACATGACCCTCCGTCCGCTCGAAGAGCGGAGAGCAAAACTCGGAGATATCTTCGACATGTCGG
>WQTN01000008.1 GCA_009786295.1 Methanomassiliicoccaceae archaeon | reverse complement strand
GACGAACTGAAGATCAAGAAACCTGAGTCGGGGACCGGATACTCCTTCGAAGAGGCAAAGGAAATAGCCGAGACCATAGGCTATCCTGTGCTGTTAAGACCCTCATACGTTCTTGGAGGAAGAGCGATGGAGATCGTTTATTCCACGGGGGAGTTGAAGACTTACGTCGAGACAGCGGTAAAGGTGTCCAGAAACCACCCGATACTTGTCGACAAATATCTCACAGAGGCGATCGAGATCGATGTCGATCTTGTATCGGACGGAAAAGAGGTCTTCATCGGCGGGATAATGGAGCACATAGAGTATGCTGGATGCCACTCCGGCGACGCTACCATGGTGCTGCCGCCGTTCACGCTTTCGCAGGAAATAATAGACGGGATTGTCGACATAACGAACAAGACCGCTCTGGCACTTGAAGTGAAAGGGCTGATGAACATACAGCTGGCGGTAAAGGATAACGAGATCTATATGATCGAGGCAAACCCCCGGTCGTCCCGTACGATCCCTTTCATCTCGAAGGCGACGGGAGTACCTTTGGCAAAAATAGGCACCAAGATCATGCTGGGAAAGACCCTGAAGGATTTTAGGCTGTCGGGATACAAACCGATCGACAATTACGCTATCAAAGCGTCAGTATTCCCGTTCCTGAAACTGCCGGGCGTTGATTCCATCCTTACGCCGGAGATGAAAAGCACGGGAGAAGTAATGGGCATCGATCCTGATTTCGATGTTGCCTGCTACAAAGCCCTGATTGCTGCCGGCAACAAACTGCCTACGGACGGCGGGGTTTACATCACTGTGAACGACTCCGATAAAGAGAGAGTGCTCCCCGTGGCAAGAGAGCTTCTGGAAATGGGCTTCAGCATATATGCCACAAAAGGAACGTCCACATACCTCAGAGAGAACGGATTGGAGACAACCACCGTCTTCAAGATCGACGATAACATGAAACCCAACGCGATCGGCCTGATGAGAGAAGGGGCGATCAACCTCATCATCAATACGCCGTCGCAAAAGTCAGGGCCAGTAAGGGACGGGCACAAGATGAGAAGACTTGCGGTGGAATTGGAGATTCCCTTCCTTACGACGGTACAGGGAGCGGACGCAGCCGTCGGTGCAATAAGAGTAGCCAGAGAGCAGACGTTCAAAGTAAGATCGATGAAAGAGTTTTGTTCGCTGTAATAATCTCAAGTTTCTTTCAGATTCTTTGCTCTGAGAAGGATGAGGCATATCACAAGGATAACCGACAGTATCCCCAATATCACCAACAGCACCGGCACCAGACTGTCGCCCGGTTCAGGGTAATTGTTGGATGTGGTGAATGTCGTATCTCCGTTGACGATGAATGATGTCCCTGCCACATACGGGACTCCGTCCTTGAAAATTGCGGGTAAAGTCCCGTCTTTCTGCACAGATCTGACATTAATGGTGTATCTTCCGCCGTAATTTCCGGACTCCTCACCGGAACTTCCTTTGTCAATCCCGTTCACGACCCATCTTATGCTTTTGTCTCCAGCAAGCACAATTCTATATGATTGCGGAGTGGCCTCGCCCTGAATCTTTCCGACACTTCCTATCTGCAGATTCATTTCTTCAGTGATGATGTTGTTCCCCAGATCGTGCCAATTAGTGATCAGATAATCCTTGAGGTTGGATGTGGGAGGCATCACAAGCACTCTTTTGCTGCTGCTTGAGGCATCCTTGTATTCTGTGGCGTAAGTTTTGTCAAGGATAATGAATTGAGTACTGACGACGGAATTGGTAACATTGGATGCCTTGAAACTTGACTGACCGTATACCATGATGTATGCTGAGGTCCCCAGAGTGAATTTCCCGGTGATGGTTGTATTGTTTACCATTTCCGTCGTGACCGTCGGAACGCTTCCGATTGTCAGAATGTCATGGATGAGGAAAGTGCTGTTTTCAGATATTTTGATGGTCCCGGTAGCGGTGGCGTTCCTTGCCTCCACCTTTGAGGCGGCCACCCCGTTCCCGATGATCATCGTCCCTTCTACCACCATCTTCCCGTTGCCAAGACACTGGAATGTGCTGGGACTTTCCAGGCCGATCTTAACATTCCCTCCGCTGTATACCTCAAAGTACCCCGTTATCATGGCGTTCTTTCCTTCGTTATTGACCAACATGGAGCCGCCGTTTGCCACAGCAATTGCCCCCCCTGCGACCACTGAAAGTTCTCCTGAGGACAGGAAAGTCCCTTCTACGCTGAGGTAGGATGATATTTTAAGGGAAAAACCTCCGTCGTCCAAAGTGACCCCGGCAACGACCGCCGCATCTCTTGAGAGAACGTCGTCCTCATTTAGTGTGATCACATCGCCGCTGACTGCATTCTCGAGTGCGGAGGCGAGATCGAACTGCACGTCGCCCGATATCGCGACGATGCCCGCTCCTTCGGCTGGGTCATCTGCCAAAGGTACCACTGCCACCAAACCGACCAGCACTATGAGGCCCATCACGACCAGAAGACTTCTTTTTCTGTGCATATTCCCTTCGGACAAGTAATGACGTGCACATATAAAAGCGCGCTTTTTATCCTCAAAGCATCTTGAGCTCGCCGGTTATCTTATCGATAACGGAACACTCCTCGGGGCCGATGCCTAAGCACGTATATGTGCCGGGATCAAGCTGCGTCCTGCCTGCGTCACAGACGATGGCGCAATAGATGCCTTTGGCCTTTGCCATTGCTTCGAAATCAAAGAGTTCCTGTTCTGAGTTCACTTTGAGGACGACCTTTGCCTGGCCTGTCATGGTCCATTTTTCGTACAGTTTCGGATCCTTCTTTTTGACTGCCATGGC
>WQTN01000007.1 GCA_009786295.1 Methanomassiliicoccaceae archaeon | reverse complement strand
ATCCAATCGACGACTAGTTCCGATATTTCGACTTTCTTGGACATTTTAATCCTCCCAGCCGATTAAATTTTTCGCTGAAGGACAAAATAAATAATAAAACCCGCATAAGGAAATCACACCGGCATATGCCGGAAGGTGGTAATAGTGTACTGGAACGCTGACGTCGAATGTATGCCGGTAGAAAAAATGAAGGAACTCCAATACAGGAGTTTGAAGAACCTCATTAATAACCTGTACAACTCCAACAAGTTCTATCACGACCGAATGAAAAGCGCCGGCGTGCTTCCAGATGACATAAAGTCGCTGGCGGATGTGCGTAAACTTCCCTTCATGTACAAACAGGACCTCAGGGACAACTACCCGACAAAGATGTTCAGCGTCCCGAATACGGAGATCGTGAGGTTCCATGCCTCATCGGGCACGAGCGGAAAACCCACCGTAGTAGGATATACAGAGAATGATCTTGCATATTGGACGGAGGCTCTGGCAAGATCCCTTACCTCGATCGGGATCGGCAAAGGAGATGCCGTTCAGATATCATACGGATACGGATTGTTCACAGGCGGACTGGGGCTGCATTACGGCGTGGAAAAGGTCGGTGCGGCGGTTGTCCCTACAGGCACAGGGAACACGGAGAGGCAGATCGAGCTCATGCAGGACCTCAGAGTGACCGCGATAGCCTGCACCCCGTCATACCTGATACACATGAATGACGTGGCTTCCAAGATGGGTATTGACATCAGCAGGGACACATGTCTGAAAAAAGCGGTTCTCGGCGCAGAGCCGTGGACGGAAAGCATGAGAGCGAAGATCGAAAGCACAATGAAGATCAAAGCCTACGACATCTACGGAACATCAGAACTGGCAGGCCCGATGTTCACGGAATGCGAGGAAAGGAACGGTTTCCACATAGGAAGCGACATGATGTACGTCGAGATCCTGGATCCCGAGACGGGAGAACTGCTGGAAAATGGTCAGAAAGGAGAGTTGGTGGTCACCATGCTCAAAAAAGAAGCATTCCCTATGATCAGATTCAAGATCAAGGACATCACTTCTTTGACCGAGGAAACATGCGCATGCGGAAGGACCTCGCCCAGGATATCCAGGATAACCGGGAGGTCCGACGACATGCTTATCGTGCGCGGAATAAACGTGTTCCCTTCGCAGATAGAATATACTCTGATGAAGATACCTGAGATAGGCAATCAGTACATGATAGAGGTGACAAGGGTGGGCGCTCTCGACCATATGAAGATAATGGTGGAGCTCAAACCGGAAATGTTCAGGGACAAGGTCGCGGACATGATGCACCTGAAAACACGCATAGAGGTCGAACTCAAAAAACATCTGGAGATCGCTGCATTGGTGGAGCTGAAAGCCCCCGGCGAACTCCCAAGATTCGAAGGTAAGGCAAAAAGAGTCATAGATAAGAGGGTGATGTAATGGAAAATGAGAATATTATCACGCAGCTTTCGATATTCATCAGCAACGAGCCGGGACGTCTGGCGGCCATCGCTGGGATACTGAAAGAGTTCAAGATCAACGTAAAAGGTCTCAACCTTGCCGAATCATCAGAATTCGGCATACTGAGGGCCATCGTTGATGAGCCTGACAAAGCATACGACAACATCCGGTCCAAAGGCGTCATTGTGAAAAAAACTGATGTGATCGGTATCAAAATGGAAGATGCGCCCGGCTCGCTTTTCGATGCCGCCGACGTCTTGGGAAAGGCGGGGATAAACGTTGAATACGGGTACGCATACAGCGGCAGGAGCCTTGATTACCTTTTCGTCAGGGTCGACGACACAGAGAGTGCGATAGATGTCCTGAAAAAGGCCGATATGAAGCTGATCAAAAAATCGGAGATATGAGATAAATGGGGAACCTGAACGTTGCGGTCCTCGGAACGATCGGCCTTGCTGAGAAGATAGGCAAAAAGGGCACGATCACGGATGTGACCTTCTTTGAGATCAAAAGAGGGAACGATTCGGTCACTCTGATCGAGCCGTCCAAATATCCCGAGAAACTCTCCTCGCTTTTCTATTCTGCCGGCATGTCCGAGTTTGCAATATTGGCGGTGGACAAGATAGATGCCTCCCTCGGAGAGTCCATCGTTATGGCGGACCTTTTCAAAATTAAGAAGGGATGGATAATACTGAGGAACTACATCCAGAAAGAGCAGCTTGCGCCACTTATAGCAGGCACTTCCATGGAAAATTACACGTACATCGAGGAAGACCATATCAAAATGAGAGAAAGCCTCCTGGACATAGCTCAGAAGGAGGCACGCGTACCGGGCAGCGGGACGTGCGGATCCTGTCCTGTTGACAGCCATTTCAACGTCAAAGGCGTGGGGACCGTGGTCCTCGGATCGGTCATGGACGGATATTTCAAGAAACATGATAAAATGCAGGTGTTCCCCCTCAAACGCGAAGTTGTGCTGAAATCAATACAGAAGCACGACATAGACGCAGATGACGGCGTCAAAGGAGATCATGTCGGGCTTGCCCTGAGAGGCATAGAATCAGACGAATTGGACCGCGGATACGTGCTTACGACGGACCCCTCCGTCAAAATGACCAAGAAGATCGTTGGGAAAGCGGAACTCATAAAATATTGGCCCTCTCCTTTGAAAGAAGGCATGGTGCTTCATATCGGGCACTGGATGCAGATGGTCCCCTGCCGTATAGCGGGAGCAGACAACGGAAGCGATTTCAGGAACCCGCAGCTGACCGTAGAGATGGAAACGGACATCATTCACAAACCCGGAGATACG
>WQTN01000006.1 GCA_009786295.1 Methanomassiliicoccaceae archaeon | reverse complement strand
GGCGTGGCGAACGTGTTGTCGACGATGAGTATTATCCCGTGTTTGTGGGCGATCTTCGCTACTTTTTCAACGTCGATGAAATCTGAGTTGGGGTTTCCGAATGTCTCTATGTACACTGCTTTGGTGTTCTTTTTTATGGCCTTCTCGAAGTTATTCAGGTCGCTTGGGTCGACAAAGGTCGTCTTCACTCCGTATTTCGAGAAAGTATGCTCTAGGAAATTGTACGTTCCCCCGTAGAGATTGTTGGCAGCGACGATGTGATCTCCTGCCACTGCGATATTCTGAAAAGTGTACATTACCGCGGCTGCGCCGGATGCCGTCGCAAGAGCTGCGGAACCTCCTTCCAGTGCTGCTATTCTGTCTTCCAGCACCGCCTGGGTGGTGTTGGTCAGGCGGCCGTACAGGTTTCCGGGCTCTTTTAGGGCGAACCTGTCCGCGGCCGTCTTGCAATCCTTGAAAACATATGAGGTCGTGAGGTATATCGGCACCGCCCTTGCGTCCGATACCGGATCCGGGTTCTCCTGGCCCTTGTGCAGCTGAAGCGTCTCGAATCCGAGCTTGTTCTTGTTATTACTGCCAGACGGAATATTGTCCTTTTTCGACTTTTTCATCAGAAGACCTCTGATATTTAACATAAAAAGCGATATATTAATGTTTCAGAGGGTATCGCGGAAAAATATTCATTCAAAATCCGTTCGGTCGTTGTGAAGGATCTCGAACTTCACGCCAGCAGAGGTCAGAAGGCCGCCTATGAAGTCTGTCATTTTTACCATGTCTGTGGCTTTGCTGTAGGTTTTAAGATAGAACTCCTTGCGGTCCATTGGGAAAATGAGCCTCATTTTGCCCTTTCTGTTATATCCTTCCGGTTTGCGGTTGCGCTCAAGGTCGACCATGTTCATATCGACGAACATCTGGAATATCTCTTCTTCTTCCGGCATCTGCCCTATTTCCTCCAACAGGGCTTCCAAGATATCGCGGAACACGGGTGCGAGGTCCTTATAATCCGATTTCCCCTTTAGGACAAAGTGAGTGCTGAAAACCTTCATCGTGTATGATGAAGTTGAAGTTTTATTTATTTGTTCTTAAGGAAATGTTGCCGCCTGCGGTCAGTCAGCTTCTGGTTTATATATAAACATCCTCTCATGCGGCCCAGCTGCCTCTTCGATAGAGGGACCGTCCTTCCTTTAAATACAATAAGTATATTTTCTCTCATGAAGACCGCACTGACAATTGCTGGGTCCGACTCTGTCGGCGGAGCCGGCATTCAAGCAGACATCAAGGCAATGGCCTCTTTGGGAGTTCATGCAGCGACAGTCATCACTGCGGTCACAGTACAGAACACAAAGGAGATCGGAAGCATCCTCCCTGTACCGGAAGAGATCGTAAAAGAGCAGCTGGAGGCCGTTCTGAAGGACTGCCGGATAGAAGCGGTGAAAACAGGGATGCTGTACAGCGCCGAGATCGTCGGTGTTGTCGCAGATATCCTTGAGGACCGCGATATGCCGCTGGTCGTCGACCCCGTGATGGTGGCGACGGTCGGAGGTTCTCTGTCGAAGGATGGCCTGGCGCGGTCGCTCAAGAATGATCTCCTTCCGATCTGTGAGCTTGTCACTCCGAACAAATATGAGGCGGAGACCCTTTCCGGGATGAAGATCAGGAGCGAGGACGATGCGATGCTTGCCTGCGAGATCATAGGCAAAAACGGGTCTTCGGTGCTTCTGAAAGGCGGGCATATGGACTCCAAGAACGTGACCGACTACCTTTACCTGTCATCTGAGTTCACAAAAATGAGCAAGCCACGTCTCAACAAGGCAGGGCACGGGAGCGGCTGCACCTTATCGTCTTTCATAACGGCGAACCTCGCAAGAGGGCTTGACCTTGTAAACTCCGTCCTTAGAGCAAGAGATCTTATCCAGCGCACGATAGAGACGCAGTACGCTGTGGGAAAAGGGGAGCTGATAGTCAATCCGCTGGCCTCCGTATCCTGCTCAAGCGAGAATTCCGACAGATTCAACGTATTGGATTCCCTTGACACGGCGGTCGAAATGACATTGGACCGATTCCCGAAGAGCCTTGTGCCGAAAAAGGGAGTCAATATCGCTTACGCCGCGAAAGGCGCCATGGGGCCGGAAGATATCGCGGCGATAGAGAACAGGATCACAATAAAGAACGGCATGCTTGTGAAGAACGGACCCGCAAAATTCGGTGCCGCAGGCCACCTTTCCTTCATCCTTTTGGAAGTGATGAAGAAGGACCCTGAGATCAGAAGCGTGATAAACATCGGCCCTGCGGAAGATACTCTGGATCTTCTTGAGGAGATCGGCCTGAACACCGTTCAGTCCGGAAGGAAGGGCAACCCGCTGTGGGGCAATGCGACAAGGGATCTTCTGAAAAGGACCGGGTCTGTCCCGGATGCCATTTATGACGTCGATCAGAAGAACGGAAAGACGGTCAAGATCCTCGGCAAAGACCCTTCGGAAGTAATGTCAAAACTGGGTTCGATATTGAATTAAAAATGAAGAAGCTGAGTTCGGCTCAGCTTATTGAAATTATTTTTATCTCAAAGTACAGGTCCTGGTTGTACCTCTCTTCCACTGTTTTGTAAGAGAAGGTATCCGCGATGCCGTTATTGTCCGCATCGACCACGGACGTAATGTAGAACTTCTCGATACCGAAATCCATCATTATCATCTGTATCTTTTTCTCTGCGCCCTGGGCGGAGACGACCTTATAGTCCGAGATCACGTATGTGTACG
>WQTN01000005.1 GCA_009786295.1 Methanomassiliicoccaceae archaeon | reverse complement strand
GACCACGATATGCCTTCCGTCGTCGATCGCTTTTCTTATATCGGCGATAATATCGAGCTGCATCTCTCTTGGCTCATACGGAAGGTACGGCGCGAGAGGGTTCTCCTTGTCGATGACTTTTTTTTGGATCGTTTCAGCGTCGGCGAACAGTTCAAGCCCGTTCTCCGCCGGCCTGCTGGCATTCTGCCCGCATACTCCGCATTTCTTCTGGTTGGGGAAGATCAGGGAACCGCATTTTGAACAGAACGTATTATCCATCGAACCACCGTAGGCTTGTTCCTCATATAAGACTAACCAGAGGCGTTATGAAAAGAGGTCTGCACTCAGTCCTTTTTGATGAATTCGCGAATATATTCCTCAGCGCCGTCCATGCTCAGTGCCACCTCTTTCATAAGGTGTTCCTCTGCCTCTTTGACCTTGTTAAGCGAAAGATAGGTGCTTGCCATATCCTGATGCAGCGTTACCAGCATCGACGTGTCATCGAGCCGGTTATGGAACAGCAATTCCTCAAAGAGAGATATTGCCGTCTTCCTGTCAGCGAAATACGGCTCCATCAGGCCTTTCTTTTTTTCTAAATTCCCTCTCAGAACTAGCGCAAATATCAGGCCCTCCATATCCTCCAGAGAGCTTTTTTCCAGAAGCGAATGCCCAACACGGATCGCTTCGGTATAGTATTCGAGCGCTTCGCCGTCCATGCCCATATCCTCCATTGACTTAGCGCTCATGCTCAGCGTTTCCATGTACCGGTTCCTTGACCAACTGTCATCTTTTCCAGTCAGCATCTCATACAGCTTGTCTGCGAACGGAACGGCGCCTTCTGGGTGTCCGCTGTAGATCAGGTCCCTGCCGCAGTCCAGGCATATCCATACAGTCTTCTTTCTATCGCAGAATTTAGAATTATCGTTCAATTCTCTCAGCCTAGTTGAAGCGACCACATAGTCTTCGGCAGTCTGATCCTTGTCGGCAACGAGCTCTCCTCTGGACACAAAGCTTCTGACGAAGCACCCCGGATCCACAGCTTTCCCAGCCTTTTCCGTGCGGACGATGATATCGACCGCATCATCAAAGTCTGAAAGTGCCGCGGTGTAATATTCCATCATTGAGAGGACACTACCTCTGTTTATCAAAGCATCAAGCATCTCCTCATCCGAACCGCCGGATTCTTCCAACTGGTTGACGCGATCGTTGCAATCCTGCAGTATCGCTTCAAGGTGGTCATCAAACGAGGGAGACATGCTCACTCAGATGAACTCTTTTGATTTAAATTTGAGCAACGGAGACTTTTGACAGCGAGGGGGGGCCTCTTCCGCCACTCGGCACCACCGTGCGCCCATTGGGACCTCATTGCGGCGTTTCAATTGCCTGCCGATACTTTTCGGCAACATACAACAATACTACAAAGATCACCAGAGCCAACAAAAAGGTCACACAGAAGAGGAAATAAATGCTTACCCAGCTAAAGTTCTCCGTTACGAACGTCAGTCCGCCGGTCCCCATCATCATGGAGAGGATCGACAGTACTGACGCGAGCGACGTTGCCACCGATACCAACAGCAGAAATAAAGTAAATTTATCGTCGCTCTCCATGGAAAAGTATCTTCATAAGAGTATTAATACGCCGGCGAATCATTTTTCACGCATCGCCTGCCGCTGAAGGCCAATCAGGGATGGAAGAATATCAGAACACATACAACAACCAGACACACTAGGCATATTATCCACAAGACCTTCCCGCTGTCCATTGCCCTCTTCTCGGCATCATTGAATGCCCCTTGTGACATCGCATTGGCACTGTACTTCACCGTCCTCTTGGAATCAAACTGTGCCTCTTTGCGCTCCTCTCCGATATCGAAATACGTCCATTTGGACTTAGCCTCGGCTTTGTCCTTCGAGCTTGCTGGCCTAAAGGTCTTGACGCGCACAAACACTATGATAAACATCACAGCCACCCAAGCAAGGGGAGGCCACACAATAATAAGTATTAAAAAAATAATACAAATCGAGATTATCATTACGATGCGGTTGGTGCCTTTTTCCACAAAAATATATCTTTGTAGGAGTATAAATACCTCGATAAATTATTTTTACATAATATTAGTTGTTGGATGAGCCTCTCCCACTTTACAGATGTTTGCTTCCCTCGTGGATGCCAGAACTGGATCAGATTCATAAAAAGGCTTTCTTTTTCTATATGGAGAACAGAATCCGCCCTTGAAGGATTAATCTTTATCCCATTTTTCGAGCAATTCATTGTAGAAATCGACGGTCTCTTCAACGCCATCTAAATTGAAAACCAGCATTTTCCCCTCTTCCGGTTCGATCACAATGTAGGTCCGCACTGCCTTGTAGCAAGCAAGAGTATAATCGCCGAACTCTTCATTATTGAAATTCCCGCCCAGCACCTTCGTGCCGCCAAACCCCCCTACACGCCCCCCCAGGTTCAGATCCTCTCTGAGTTCGATGGAGACCATATCCTCATATGAAAGGTTCCGGTTTGCAGAGGGCCCATCGATACGGAGGCCTTCATCATCCAACGTCGCGTGGACGCTCCCCGAACCAATGAAGAATAAGACAATTATACAAATGACCGCTGTTTGGAAAAGAGACACACCCACAAAAGCCCATATTACCTTGCGATCTTCTTTTGACTGCGGAGGAGGGGTCCTTGCCTGATCTTTAAGATATCTTCTTCCGGTGCCGACATAAGCCACGCTTGCAACGCAGACG
>WQTN01000004.1 GCA_009786295.1 Methanomassiliicoccaceae archaeon | reverse complement strand
GTCAGATATTCGCCTCTGGCAATGGACAGACTGATGTTCTTTATCGCATAGAAGTCTCCGAACCTCATCGATATATTGTCTAATCTTATCTTCATCAATCCAGCCTCAGTTCTTCTTCTATGCCCTCGGGAGGTATCTCAAATACGCTGGCCCTTTCCGGCAGCCAGGTGACCATTACGTCATCTCCGCTCTTATAATCATCATACTTTCTGTTTGGGAGCTTCGAGGATACCAGCCCTATGCCTTCGACTCCAACCTCTACCGTTATGGTTGCTCCCTCATAGAGGATCCTTTCCACTACCCCTTTAAAGAACCCCTGCGGCATCTCCGGCTCAGGCTTCTCCGCTGTTGGTATGGGAATCACCGGTATCTTTGTGGACCCGATCTTTATTGCGACAGCGACATCTGTACCTATCGGAATGTCCGTCTTCCGTGCTTTTATTACCGCACCGTTCTCCAGTTCTATCTCAGAGAACGCATCGCACACGGAACGTATCTTTCCCAAGAAAACATTGGACCTCCCCACAAAGTTCGCTACAAACGGGGTGACCGGATTCCGGAATACTTCCATCGGCGTACCTATCTGAACGATCTTCCCTTTCCTAATCACGGCAATGCGGTCCGCCATCTCGATGGCCTCATCCTGATCGTGGGTCACATGTATCGCGGTAAGCCCCATCTCTTTGACAAGCGACTTCAGCTCCTGCCTGAGCTCCAGTCTGAGTCTGGCGTCAAGAGCTCTGAGCGGCTCATCCAGAAGCAGAATGTCCGAGCTTGACGCAAGCGCTCTGGCGAGCGCGGTCCTTTGCTGCTGGCCTCCGCTCAGTTCTGCAGGATAAGATTCTGCCTTATTTTCCATATGCACCATCATTATCATGCTTCTTACGAGCTGCCTTGCTTCATCCTCATCCCACTCTTTGATCTCAGGCGAGAACATAACGTTTTCATAGACGGTCTTCGGGGGAAACAGAGAGTATGCCTGCGACAGCATGGTCGCCTTTCTTTCGCTGATCGGCATATCCTTTACATCAATCCCATCGAACAGCACTCTGCCCTTATCGGGTTTTGTCAGTCCGCATATCATTCTGAGACAGGTGGTCTTCCCTGATCCTGTGGGGCCCAGTACGCAGATGTATTCTCCTTTGCTCACCTTGAGCGACAGCCCGTCCGCCGCCAGACACCCTCCGAAGTCCTTATACAGACCGTCCAAAATTATCTCAGGCATGGCGGCCACCTCTGTTAATCACTAACCTCAGCACAAGCATGAAAACGAAACAGATCGCAATGAGGATTATCGAACAAAACGCCGCCTCTGAATGCTGACCGGCATCGAGGAGGTTTATTATGTACACGGGTACAGTGTTCGCTGATCTGTCTATTGCAAGTGTTGCCCCGGTCTCTCCTAGGCTCCTTGTGAACGCGAGTATGGCGCCTGCGATTATCGAGGATTTGATTATCGGCATCAGCACCTTGGAGAACGTCTGAAATGGCTTTGCTCCGAGTGTCATGGCCACTTCTTCATAGGATTGGTCCACCTCTTCCACCGCACCGGAAATATTCCTTACTACAAGGGGGAAAGTGAATGCTATGTGTCCCAGAATGACCATAAGCAAATTCAGAGATCCTCCCGCATATAAACTGGACCAGAACAGCCCCAGCGAGAAGCCGAGCGCCGTGGTCGGAATTATAAGCGGCACGTTGACCAGATTGTCAAGTATCTTGCCCAGCTTCGTATCTCTTTTCCTTGAGATATACAGCGCTATGGGTATCCCGAAAACAATGCCGAAGACCACTGCGATCCCCGCCACAAAGAAGGATGTTCCTATGGCCAACATCAATGCACCGTAATCAATATCTGCCATCGGCTGTGTCAGATAAGTGAAAATGTAAAAAGTGGGGAGAAGAACGATTATCACGAGGAATGCGATCGAAAATGCGTCTTTGAGTTTCGGCACCGTCCCTCTGCTTATTTTCCTTCCGAGCTGAGGCCATACCCTCTTTATTGGTATTTTGAACCTCATGATCAATAGTTTGACCACCACCAACAAAATAAGCGCAAAGACTATCATCAGTACGCTGATCAATATCATCGAGCCCATCGCTGACGGGTCGTGGATCTCTTTCATGTGTTTTATGAAGGTCGGCCCTGTGAAGAATATGCCATTGGCATTCATCAGAAGCAATGCGGCGTACGTTCCTCCGGTCTCGGAGAGGGATCTTGCGAAACAAAGTATGGTCCCTGTGACCAGACCTGCACGGAAAAGCGGGAGGGTTATCGTCCTTACTGCGGTGAATCTGGATGCGGAAAGGGTCATCGCAGCCGTCTCATAATTCGGCTCTATCTGTTCCAGAATTGCGGACAGGGACCTTACCATATAAGGATACGTGAAGATTATGTGCAGAAGCACCAGCATGATGTAGGGAGATAACACCACTCCCAGACCGGGTATATCTATTCCGCTGGGGGCCCCCCAGAACAGAACCACGGAAAAGCCCAAAGCCCCTGTCGGGAATACGAGAGGCATATCCATCAGCGTATCGAGGTATTTCTTCCCTCTGAACTGTTTCCTTACCAGGATCCAAGCCATCGGGATGCCTATCACTATGTCAACGACGGTCACAATGGCCGCGATGCTGAATGAGTTCCACAAAGCCCCCCATATCAAGCTTGTCTTCTCCGGATCACCGAGGACCCCGCTGACGATGTCCCACTCGGTGAAC
>WQTN01000003.1 GCA_009786295.1 Methanomassiliicoccaceae archaeon | reverse complement strand
GTGGTCGGTACTGAAGAATGACATTCCATATACGGACGACGCGGGCCTTCTGGCCCGCGCGTCCGAGACCGAGATGGAAATGGAGGACAGCCTCTGAGAACAACCATGATGCGGATCCCCGCACAGAACAGCCCGAATGGAATAACCGCAGGACTCTTTTTGTCCGTCTCCGCCTTGCGGAGGCCGGACGGTCTATAGTACATTACCTTAATATTGATACTAACCGCTTATGAAACAATTTTATCCAGTATCCGTAGCACGAACTCTTGGCCGTCTCTACTGTGTCGGATAATTCGTTTTGAATGATTTTGATCTGTTTTTGATAATGGTCCGGTGTGCGTAAGTGCGGGCTGCGGAGTTATGCGGTTCTGTCCTCTTTTTCTTTCTGTTATCTTATATTTAATATATATTAAATATAATTTATTAAGTAAGAAGGCGGTGCCCAAACACAGGGGAATGGGAGCCCGCCCATTTCGTTCCAGGAATAGCGGGCAGCCACCGCACCTTTAGGAGCTGAACGATGGCCGACAGTATAACGCGATGCACATTTTATAGGAATTGGGGTAAGTACAACGACGATCTTGTGAAAAGAAGCGAGATCATCGGAGACCTTCGCTGGATAGAGGATTGGGATTCCGACCTTGAATGAATGAACGCCGGGAAGAAAGGGAGACCTTTCGAGTTCCCGGATTCGTTGTTCGTGTACTGTGCAAAACAGATGAATTCCAAGAACACCACCTACCGCACGATGGAGGGGGACCTCAGGTGCATACTGGAGGCGCTGGGAAGATGCGCCCCTGACCATTCTACCATTGAGGGGAGGTGCAGCGTACTGGACTGGTCCCCGTAGCCTCCGGCCTATTCACAGACCGTCTCCGCCGCGGTGGACTCCACAGGCATAAGCAGCACCGTCAGGGGAGAATGGCTTCTGGATGTCTATCACGTAAAACGCGGGTTTGTGAAACTCCATGCGCTGACCGACACGGAGACCGATGCCATTCTGTCGTATGCTTTAACGGACAGCGGCACAACAGACGGTGGCATCGCCCTTCTGCTGATCGATGCGGCAGCCGGCCTCGGGCATGACATCCAGAAAGCCTTTGCAGATGTGGCTTACGATAATAAGAATATCTGGACAGGATTAATGGAAAGGAAGATCGACCCCATGATCAATCTGAGGGCCAGCGACACCCACGCAAACGGCTGCCTGTACAAGGGAGACATGATAGATGAACGGGACAGGCTCGGCGCAAAGGCATGGAAAGAAAAGTATGGGTACGGAACAAGATGGCGTGCGGAATGTACGTTCTCCGACTTCAAAAGGATGCTGGGCGGATTCGTCAGGGCAAAGAAACTTACCAGAGTGGCAGGAGAGCTGTCATGTAAGATATGGATCCACAATGAGAATAAGAAATACAGAGGTCAATGAATTATCCGACACAGTAGGCCGTCTCCGTTGCGAAAGCATCGGAGAGGAGCCCTGTCATGTGTTCCCTTGATATTATGCGGGTCTTGGACACCACTCGTTTTGTGCTTTTCCATAGGAACTCTATCGGGTTCAGGTGAGGGCTGTATGGGGGAAGGAACACCAAATGTATGTTCAGTTCCTCTGTGCGGGCGGCGGTCATTTTGGAATGATGGGCAGAGAAGTTATCCAAAACGATGACGATCGGTAGCGAGCCGTTGGCATCTCTGATGTTCTCAAGACAGGCGCACACATCCTCCGATTTAGACCTCTGAGGGAACTCGATCAGGGATGTGCCGTTCACTTCGTAAAAGCCTATCGCATTGGCTTTGACCTTATCGGTGTTCTTGATGCATCTGGGTTTCTCTTTTGACCATTTCCGGACGGTATTGGCAGTCGTCTGTGGGGATGCTTCGTCGAAAAACCCTATCACAAAGTCTTCTCCGGCTGTATCCAGAGCATCCGAGAGTTTTTTTTGAGTTGTTCATCAGCATCATCCGGCCTGCGGCGGTCCTCCGGATAAGGTTTCGCGTGGCGCATGCCCATGTTTGTAAGGTTCACATGCACCTGTTTCATGGAGTATTCGATACCGTACCGCTCCATGATGAACAGCTGCACGTCTTTTGTCTCCATCGGATTTATTGTCAGAAGATGCGCGAGCTCATCCTTCTGCTCCTGTGACAGCCGCGACGGCCTTCCAGGGATTTCCGCTGGACATACGGCGCAGGGGCCGCCTTCATTCCATATCTCTTGTATCCTGTATGCGGATGGTTTCGACAGCCCTGCCATCTTCCCCGCTTCTTCTGCAGTGAACCCCAGATAGCGGAACCTGATGAACTGCAGGCGCTGACGGATCTTCTTCGCTTTGGAGAAGCTGCCGGTCTCGGAGAAGTCCTTCTTCAGGAGGGAGTCCAGTTCCTTTTCGGGGATATGGCGCACAATCTCAATCGTTGTCGGTCTGACCATGATACAATATTGCATACGTTAGTCTTAATGTTTTGGTAATGTACTATAATTATTTGAGATTTCCACGAATGCTTATGCCCTTCTTTTATACGCCCTTACGGTCATGGGTGCGAACACAGCGAGAATAACTAAACTGCCT
>WQTN01000002.1 GCA_009786295.1 Methanomassiliicoccaceae archaeon | reverse complement strand
AACAATGGATGAAAGTTTTGACATTTATGCAACTGCCAACGGCATGGTACAGGTCTCGAACTCCGTGAGAAGGCAGATACTTTCACAACTCGCTTCATCCGATCTTTCTCTTACGGACATATCCAACATGACCGGGAAGGCGCAGTCTACGCTGTCAGTGCATCTGGACAAGATGACCGGAGACGGCCTGGTGGTATTCAGGGACGATCCGTCGGACAGCAGAAGGAAGATATTCTCGCTTTCCTCGAGGCTCATGGCAAGGTCAAAGAGCGTGAACGAGGAAAGTAAGGAAACATACCATAAGACCCTCAGGCTCATGACGGACCGGAACTGCAACTTCTTCAAAACGCTGCTGAGAGCGATAATAGTCGGCGCCGAGGGCCACGGGCTCTGCGTGGGCGCGACCATGCGCAACGTAGGCAAGGACATCGGTCTTTCGCTTTCCGAAACGATACTGTCGACCAAAGTGGAGGACATCATAAGCGAACTGCAGGAGTTCTACGAGATACATGACATCGGCGAGGTGTGCGTGTATACGTTCATGCCTCTCACCATAATTGTCAGAGACAACATAGATGTGACGCAGTGCGCCGCTGAATCGATATCGATGTTCAGCCAGGGACTTTTCCTTACCGTTCTGCAGGAAATAACCAAGAAGAAGTACAGGATCGCGTCGAGCGAGTGTTTCGGCGCCGGCAACAATTATTCTAAATTCGTGGTGGAACAGCTGATCTGATATCATCTGATGATGTCATATGTCATCAGAACGCCTTCTCCCAATGTCTCGGTGCTCTTCAGCCTGAGCTTCACCCCTCCGCTCCTGACCCATCCGTAGCCGTCCGCCGGGGTGGGGGATTCTTTGCCGCCGATTATCATCGGACCTACGAACACTGAATAACGGTCAACGAGACCTTCTCTGAAGAATGATGCTATGGTGGTCCCTCCGCCTTCCACAAGTATGTTCTCTATGCCCCATTCCGAAAGCTTTTCCATGGCCTTGGATAAACTGAAAGGCCATCCGCACCTGAACACGTCGGCGTTCTTCCATTCCTCTCTGCATTCATCGTCCGTGAGGATGAACGTCGCCGCCCTTTCATCGACCACCTGCGAATCCTTCGGCGTCCTCCCGTGAGGATCGACCACGATCCTTACAGGATTGTCATCGTACTGGGCGCCTTTGACGGTAAGATGGGGATCGTCCGCCGCTACCGTGCCGACGCCTACGAGGACGGCGTCGAATCTCCTTCTCAGTTCCTTCGCTCTTGCAAGGTCCTCGTCGCTTGATATCCTGGTCTGCGTTCTTTCGCATCCTGCGATCTTCCCGTCGGCGGACATTGCGCAGTTCACATGGATGAACGGTCTCATCACTCATCACCGGGGGTTACCGAAAGATTGTACACCTGACCTCTTCTCTCAACGCCGAACCTGACGTCCAAAAATGTCTCTAAAGTGTCCATCTGGCTCAACAGATGCCTGCTGATCCTGGAAACAGTGAATTCGCTCGGTCCGGTGGCCATTGCCATGTACGGCAGGAGCTGATCGGCGGTATACACATCCATCGTCGCGCCCGACCCCATCTCTCTGAGAAGGTCCTTCGCCACATCTTCCCCGGCCTGCTTTGCAGGGTGTCCTTTCGTAGTAAGGACATTGCTGCCGAGACGCCCGTTCTCGTACACCGCGACCAGCGACAGTCCGGCCCCCTTGGAACTTCCGACGGTCCGCTGCACTTCTATGTCGACAGAACAGTCAAGGTCCAACATATCTTTGCACGATTCGATCATGTCGTCCTTTATCGAATCCTTAAGATGCTGTATGTAAAAGACCCCCTCTATCCCTTTCAGCTTTCCGAGGTCCTGTATGACAAGAGGCGATATATCTCCAATCGGCGCCAGTTCGGCAATGACGCGTCCGCCGCCGTCAGGATAGAATCCCCTGTCCGCTATCTGCAGTTCCGCATGTATCCCCATGCGCTCCATCAGCGGGAACAGTATCTGCTGGTAAGAATCGATGGGCGGTGCCCACATGACGTTCGTGCCGCCGCGCACATCTATCTTTATCTTCTCCGTATGATTGCGGCTTGCCAGCATGACCGCCTGCAGAACAAGGCTGATGCTGCCGGCGGTGCCTATGTCCAGCGTGACATCGGACCTCTTGATGTTCCCGGGCCTGAACAGAAGTTCTCTTGAGCCCGCATGGTTCCCGATGACCTCGGAGCCGGTCATGTCCGCGACCGCTTTCACGGCTATGCAGTGCTGCTTCGACAGACCGTTCGTAGGTCTGTTCTCCCTTATACGCGTAAGGCGCGCCTCTATCCCGGTTATGGCTGAAAGGGCTACGCTGGAGCGTACGACCTGCCCTCCTCCCTCTCCTTTGGAACTGTCGATCTCCAGCATGTGCGTCACTACACTATAACAACGCAACGATATAAACGTTACAAAATCACGCGCAATACATAAGAGTGCGATCGCCGGGATTTGAACCCGGGTTAGAGGCTTGGGAAGCCCCCGTCCTGACCACTAGACTACGATCGCGCATCCGTGCCAATATTCTCTAACTATTTCTA
>WQTN01000001.1 GCA_009786295.1 Methanomassiliicoccaceae archaeon | reverse complement strand
GAGAATTCTGCGGCGATGTGCTGCGCATCCGCGGCCGACCCGCCGTTGCCCATGAATATTATTTTTCCCCCTTTCTTTACCGCTGCGATCATCAGGTCTGCGACCTTTCTTATCTGTGATGGGTCGATATTGGATATCGTCCTTGCACTTCTCTTCAGTTCTGACTCTATCAGGTCATTCATTTCTGTTTCTCCACGATGTGACCCCTTTTGGGTCGAACATGAAATCTGTTATTATAACGCCGTGCTTCTGAAGTGCCTCTGCCACCGCTGCCTTTGTGTCATACTTGCAAATATAATACATGAACCCTCCTCCGCCGGCGCCGGACACTTTTCCGCCTATCGCTCCGTTGTTAATGGCAATATCATACAGGCTATTTATCGTTTCATTGGATATCTTTTTTGAGAACTGTTTTTTGTAACCCCAAGATTCATGAAGGAGAATGCCTGCTTTTTCGATATCTCCGTCTTTCAGGGCCTTTCCGATCTCCTTTGCGAGCCTTTTCGATTCGTCAAGCGCTTTTTCGTTCTCTCCTTTGTTAAAGGATTCTATCTGCGAGGATATTATGTCAGCAGACTCTCTTGTCATTCCCGTGTAACAGAGGAGAGACCTGTACTGCAGCTCATTCGCCACATCCTCATCGATGTCCAGCCTCTGCACCTTCACGCCCTCCAAGTTTATGTCCATTATGTTGAATCCACCGTAGGCTGCCGCATATTGATCCTGTTTTCCGCCTTTCAGGCCTATGTCCTCTCTTTCCAAACGATATGCCAGCCTTGCGATATCGTCGTGATCTGTCTCCATTCCCAGCCAATTCGTCATCGCGGAGATCATTGCCACCATCATGGTCGATGACCCTCCTAGACCTGACCCGGCCGGCGCGTCCGATTCTATCAGGATGTCAAAACCCTCCCTTACTTCAAAATGATTGGTGACGGCTTTTATGAGGTCCATGTTCCCGTCAAGCTTCAGAGGTCCGCCGTCCAGCGGTGCTTCGTACACTCCGTAGTATGATGAACGGACGCGCATCTTACAGTCGTGTCTCGGCGTTATCGTGCAGTAAGCGTATTTGTTTATGGTGGCGTTCAGGACGCACCCTCCTTTCCGTGAGGCGTAAGGATCTACGTCCGTTCCTCCGCCGGCAATGCCTATCCTCAACGGCGCTCTGGCTCTGTAGTATTCGGTCATCTGCTCACCTTTTCATCCGCTACTTTTCTTCCCGCTTCTATGGTCACGCCGTTCCCTATGGTGGAACGTATTATCTCCGCTCCAGGGCAGATCCTGCAGCCTTCTCCTATGGTGCTGCTCTCTATCCTCGCGGAGCTTATCTTACTGTCCTTCATGATCACCGCATTGGTAAGCTTGCTGTCTGTAACGGCGGCATTCTCCATCACGACGGCGGCCGATATGTCCGTACCAGTGACGCTTGCGTTCTTTCCAAGATAGAACGGCTTCCTTATCACCGTGGATTCTACCCTGCTTCCTTCCCAGTTCGTCCTGTCGTACAGCTTGGACGCCATGCTCAGGTTCGCCCCAAGATAGTCTGAGGGGCGGCCTACGTCTCTCCACGTTCCGTCGAGGGGGAATCCCTGGATCCTTTTCCCCTCTCTCATCAGTATAGGCAGCAGATCTTTGGAAAAATCGAAGAATTCGTCCTCCGGGACCATGGACAGCACAGTCTTGTTTATGACGTACACTCCGGCATTAGCAAGATCGGAAAATGCTTCCTCCCGCGGCGGTTTTTCCACGAACCTTGTTATTCTGTTCTCCCTGTCGACTTCGGCAATCCCGTATTCGGACGGGTTGTCCACAACCGTCAGAGATATCGTTACCTCCGCACCGCAGGAAAAGTGTTTATTTATCTGCTCTCCCAAAGATATGTCTGCCAGAACATCTCCGTTCGCTGCAACGAAAACGTCGTCCAGCCTGTTCTCTAACATTTTTATCGCTCCGGCGGTTCCCATTTTTTTATCCTCGCATGAGTATCTGATCGCGATCCCCATATCGGAACCGTCGCCGAGCGCTTCTTCGAACTGTGCGGTCCCGCTTCCGCATGCCAGAATCACTTCCTCTATCCCCGAGCCGGCCATGGACTCGAGGAGATACTTGATGCATGGTTTGTCTAGCACCGGAAGTATCGGTTTGGGACAATCTTTTGTTAGCGGCATGAGCCTGGTCCCTTCCCCTCCCGTCATAACGACTGCCTGTCTGACCTTTGTCATTAATATTCCTTTAGATGCGTGTATTTTTATCCAGTGTAATAAAGGTCACGGTATCAGCTTTGCAACGTTCGACCCTGCTTTCACTCCTAGTTCGGACGCGACTGGGATGCATTTGGCCTTAAGAAGATATGCCCGCGGGACCTTCAGGTCCTCTTCGCCCAGCGATTCGAAGTTCGCCATGCCTTTTGCTATGATCAGTCCCGCCGTTCTCATCTCTTCCCGCAGCTCATCGCCTATTTTCTCCATGTCCACTCCGATCGCGAAGGTTCCGGTCGTAAGTA